>JAPUKX010000081.1 GCA_027295435.1 Planctomycetota bacterium
CCCAGAAGTTGCCTTGGGGCATCTCGGTGGAGTGCATGATCAGGGCCAGCGCCCCGCGCGGCATCTGACGGGTCTGCGGCGGGTCGAGCTTCACCGGCAAGACCTTTGCAACCTCCGAGTCGATCCACCCCCCGGCTCCGAAGGATTGCGGCCCGCCGAGCATCACCAGCCCGCCGCCCAGATCATGCACATACGCGTGCAGGGTGCGATCGTCTTCGTCGGTGATGGCGTATCTGGGAATGTTGGCAAGGACCACCGCATCGTAGCCGCTGAGGTGTACGGCCCCGCGAGCGAGCGCTTCCGTGCCCTTTATGTCAACGGCGATATCGCTGTCGGTGAGCGCCGCAACCAGGTATTGAGACTCAACGGCCCCGTCGTCAATGATGAGAACCTTGCCTTCGCCGCCGACGAACGTCACAGCCACCGCCCGGTTGTTCATGCTGACGCCGTCGTCGGAAGCGCGATCCGCTTCGAATACCGCATCAAACTGCACCGGCCCCGGCGATTCCAGGCTGATCGTCACCGGGATGACCGTCAACCCCGGCTCCAGGGCGACCGACAACGCATTTCCTTCTTCGGCGCCGTTGAGGTCCAGGTACTGCTCGTTCATCCGCAGGGTGATCCGGCCGGTAGCGCTGCCCTGGCTGCGCAACACCAGCTTGATGTTCGCCGACTGGCCGAGCCGCGCGCGTGCCGGAGCGGCGATGCGCTCGAAGATCACCTCGTTGGTGTGCTCGTACTGAAGCACCAGCACATCGATGCGCACATCGTTGGCTTTGGCAAGCTCGGCGGCGGCCAGCACCGAGTCCTCGGTTTCGTTGCCGTCCGAGGCCAGCACAATGCGGTTGGCGGTGTCATCGGGCATGATGGCCAGGGCCAGGCGGATCGCGGCGGCAAGATTCGTCGCATCAAGGTCAGCCGGCTCCTGCACCTCCCCCAGCGCTGAGAACTTATCGGGCATGGCGACAATCGTGGCATCCTTCGCCACCGTGATCACCGCCAGGCGATCTTCACGATGCGACTTGGCCTCCGTTGCTCGCCGCAGAAAATCAAGGGAACTCCTCTTGAGCGGCAACGGTATCGACTGGCTGCGATCGAGAATGACGGTGACGGTGAGCCCTTCGCCGCGCTTCTCCCACACCGGGCGGGCCAGCGCCGCCGTCAGCAGCAGGATCACCACGGCTCGCACCGCGAACGTGATATTCGCCTTAGTGCGCGACAATCCACCGATGCTGCGCCTAGCCATCAGGTACACAGGCACAATCAATATCAGCAGCACCAGCCAGCCCGGCCGGTCGAACTGAATAGGGAGATCACCGAACATCCGCGGATCCTCTTACGATCCAGTTTAGCCGCCGCTCGCCCAGCGGCACGCGGGTCTGCGAGTGAGCGGCCAAACATTGCCGTTGGGGGTCAGCGGGGCCGGCGGATCACCTGGACCCGGTTGTTCCCCGAATCGAGGACGAAGATCGCCTCATCGACGCCATCGATCCCCCACGGATACTGAAGCTCGCCTTCATCCGTTCCGGCCCGGCCGAACAATCCACGGCATTCACCGGTGGCTGAAAGGTGCTGGATTCGGTTGTTGCCGAACTCACATACCAGCAGCGACCCATCGCCCAGCACCATCACATCATACGGATAGGCCAGCTCGCTCGGCCCGCGACCGGGACCGCCAAGGACTCGCAGCAGCGTACCCTGCGCATCGCAGACGACAATACGATGGTTGCAGGCGTCGGCGATGTATAGCTCGCTCTTGGACGCGTTGAAGGTCATGGCTTGTGGCCGGTTGAACTGGCCCCCCTGCGAGCCGAACGAGCCGAACCCAAAGAGAAACTCGCCTTGGGCGGAGAAGACCTGAACGCGGTCGTTGCCTCCGTATTCGGAGACGTAGATGCGCCCCTGGGGTCCGAAGGCAACGTCGGTGGGATAGATGAACTCGCCCGGTCCCTCACCGTATCGGCCGAACCGCATCAGTTCCCGGCCGTCGGGGTCGTACGCGATCACCCGGTGGTAATGGGTGTCGGCGACAAAGACCCGGCCGTCGGGGGCGACGTTGAGCCCGGTGGGCTTGCCGTTTTGCCACTGCGGCATGCGCCACTGAAGTTGCGGCTCGCCGTGAAAGTCAAACCGTTGCACCCGCGCGGTCTTGTCCACGATATAGATGAGCTGGCGCTGCGGATCGACGGCGATGCCGCGCGGGTAGTTGAATTGTCCCAGCGAAAGGCCGCCCCGGCCGAACGTCGAGCGCGTTTTGAGCGGCGCAGGTTGATCATCATCACTCGCCTCACAACCGCTCGCGCTAGTGAACAAGAGCACGCCGACCACTGCCAGGCTCGCCAGGCGAAACCAACGGCGGCGCGACCCCCAAACCGCCACCGTTACGCCTGCCGCCGCCAGCGCAAGCAGCATGGTGGTGATACTGGCGATGAACACGACATCAGGCCGCTGATAGTGCATTGCATCCAGCACGGCGGTGGCCAGCGGGTCGGACCCCGGCGGGTGCAGGCTCGCCGTCACCGGAATCTCGCTCACGCAAAGCACGGTCACGATCCCCGCGGTCGCCCCCGCCGCGGCAAGATACCTCGGCCACGACGATCCAAGCAGCGCCCTCATTGATGCGCCGCCATCGATGAGCCGCAGATCGCGCAACGTGCGCGGTTCGCTCATGGCGATCCAACGTCCCAGCAGCGCCCCGATGAAGGCAAACCGAGCCAGATATCCGCCGATCAAGACGATCGGATTCGAGTAGACCAGGTCGTCAAGGCCCGGCCGGTTATACGCTGCTTCAAAGGCTACACCGACGATCGTACCGGGGATAATTGCAGTGAAGAGCCATCCGATCGCCTGGAGGTGGGCGAGGTTTCGCAGCCATCGGCGTTGATCCTGCCAGGCCATTGCGAGTCCAGCGGCGGTCAACGCCCCAAGCCCGCCACTGACCAGGGCCAGGGTCAGCGTCCCACCGAGCGCCCGACCGTAGAGACGAAAGAACGTCTCGACGTACAACCAATCCTCGACACGGCTGGCAAAGAGGGCAAGGGGTACCACCACCGACCACGCCCAGATGAGCGCAGTGAGGATCGACGTTGCTGCCGCGCCGCGCCCCAGACGTACCGCAGGCCGTTGCGGCCGACGCGCCAGGACGAGCCAGATCGCCGTTGCGCCAACCGCGGAGAGAAGCATCGCCGGCAACGCCGCAAGCAGCATGTCCGTCGCATTGGCTCCACGGGAGCCGATGGCGCGCAGCTCGTTGCCGAACGTCCAGATCCCCGCAAGGTCGAAGCAGGTTGTATTGTCGAAGGCCAGCAGAAACACGATCAGCGCCCCGAGGCCGAGCCCCGGCGCATCGCTACGCAACCGATCGAGCATGCGCCGAAAGACTCCGGCTCCGTCGAGCTGCACCATTTCTGAGTGCTGGGCCGGCGTCGAGGCGGTCCAACCGGCGACGCACCACGCCACCAACGGCCAGGACCAGCACGTCAATCCCATCAAAAGCGTCGCGTTCTTGAGGAATTGAATGTGCCCCGATGCGACCGCCCAGCGGTACAGATCAGATGTCGGCGGCCACCCTTGATACCACGCATAGAAGACGACGTAGGCCGGCAGACAGATCGGGGCGAGCATGAGCACCCCGATCGGCAGATAGCCGCGGCCGTGAAGCGCCCGGCCGAGGACGCGCCCCGGCCCCCAGCCCAACACCACGGCGCCCACGGCCACTGCGGCGGCCCAGGCGGTGGTGGTCAACAGCAGATCGCTGGGCCGAAGAACCTCAACATCGCTTCGCGGCTCGGTGAACAGGGCACTGATCAGTGCAACGGCCGGCCAGGCAACCGCGCCGATCCACAGCACCGCCGCAACCGCCGGCAGCGCCCACCCGGTACTAGCATCCCCAATCGCAAGCAAACGCGATTGGGGTCCTCTACCGCGCATGCTCATGGGCTCTTGGATTGAGATAGCGCATCGCCTGCTCGACGGCACCGCTCATCACATTCGCAGCTCGTCGATAGTCGATCTTCAACGGATCAGGGACAGCATACTGCGGATAGTCTTCGGCTAGCTCGCCGCGGACCGGGACGTTGTGCGACACCGACTCGGCGAGCATCCGCTCGACGGACTCGGAGAGGAGGAAGTCGATGAGCCTACCGGCGGTGTGCGGATTCGGTCCCGCCTTGACGCGAGCGACGGTGTTGGGAATGAGCAGCGTGCCGGCGCCGGCTGCACCGGCGATGCCGTGTCGAGGATAGATGAGCTTGACGTCAATCCCGCGAGCCTGTGCGGCCCAGACGTCGTCGGTGTCGGTGAGGCCCAGATCGGCCTCGCCGGTCGCCACCGCCGCCACCACACCGGCATTTCCGCTGGGCAGCATGCGGATCTCGTTGTCGGCCAGCCCCATCAGAAACGCTTCGTAGTACGCGGGTGCGACCAAGCGAGACCAATACGCCTTCATCGCCCCAAGATGGCCGCCGGTCGTGCCGAACCGCGGATCAGCCATCACGATGCGGCCTTTGAACGGCGGGTCGGTCAGGTCCATCCACGTCTTGGGAAGCTCATCTTCAGCCACGCGATCCGGGGCATAGACGATCACCCTCGCTCTGGCGGCAAACCCGTACCACCGGCCCTGAGGATCACGGAACTCGCGGGGCCAATCGGCCGTGGCCGGGGAATCATAGGGTTCGAGCACCCCTTCCTCAGCCAGCTTGATCGTCATGAACACTTCAGACGACCAGAACACATCAGCTTGGGGGTTGTCGGCCTCGGCGCGAAGACGCCCGACGAGCCCGGTGGTCTTGTTCTGCTCAATGTCGCCGACGAAATCGACGCGAATGCCGGTCTGTTGCTCGAACTCGGCGATCACCTGGCGGACGAGGTAATCGTCGGCCGAAACATACAGAACAATGCGCTGAGTGTCCGACGAGTGTTCGCAACCCGTGGTCAGTACTGCAACCGCCGCCGCCAACGCTCCCGACCACAGGCACAGCTTCACTTCCCGGCGCCGGAAAGCGACCTGCCACGCACGTTGGAGCAACGTTGAATCAGTCGCCGGACTCGGGTTCATCTACGGGTGCGGGCTCAGCAGACTCGTCGCGGCTGTCTTGGACGACTTCGACCAGCTTCTTCAGCTCACCGAAGTAGTGCATGTGTGCTTCGTGGTACTTGCGCGGCAACTGCTCATCGTTGAGCGCTTCATCAAAGCCCCGGTCCACGGCGGCGGCGACCTGGCGCAGTTGGGCCCGGGACTGGCCGACAATCTGCGGCCCGTCGATGAACTGGCGGGCGATGATGTCACCCGGGGTGGTCTTGGTGGGTGACTGAACGATCTTCTTTCCGAAGGGCGTGGGGGAGATGGGGGCCTGGCCGCCGGCGCCTTGGCCTCGATTGCCAAAGGCTCCGCCGCTGCTTTGCATCCACTGTTGCAGCGCCATTTGCATGCCCAGACCTTGCCCGAGCCCCTGGGCCTGACCCTGACAGGCGTTGGCCGCTGCCTGTGCCTGCTGAAGCATGAGCTGCATCGCTTCGAGCTGGCTGAGTTGGTCGCCCAGGAGTTCGCCGGCCGGCCCGATCTGTCCGCCCATGACTCCCTGCGCCATCTGCCCCAACCCCCCGCCAAGGCCTTGGCACATGCCAGCCGCCGCCTGCTGCGCCTGAGCCATCTGTTGAAGCCGCTGCTTCTGCTGTTCGTTGAGGTTCGGGTTGTTCTGGATCGCCTGCTGAAGAAGCTGCGGATTCTGGGCTAATTGCGGGTCGAGCCCCGCCTGCTTCAGCAGCTCCTCCAGCTCCTGCTGCTGCTGGGCAAGCTGTTCTAGCTGCTCGGCGAGATCATTGAGCTGCTGGGCGAGTTGGCGCTTCTGCTCGTCATTCAACTCGCCGTTGCGAACCTCGGCCAGGAGCTTCGCCAGGGCGTTCTGAGCCGCCTGGAAGTCGCCTGCCGCCAGGGCGTCGGCAAGGTCCTTGGCCAGTCCGTCCTGGGGCGATCGCAGTTGCTTGAGCGCCTTTCGGATCGCCTCAGCGGTCATGCCCTTGGGGCCGTTGATGATCTCATCGAGGCGCTTGTTGAGGTCGGTCAGCTTCTTGATTGCATCACGTTTGACGTCTTGGCGGCTCTTGAACGCGTCGGGATCGGTGCCTTCCTTGGTCAGCTCGCCGAGCAGATCCGAGAGCTCGTCGCGAAGCTGGGGATTCTCCTCGATGGGCTTGATCACGGCCTCGATCGCCTCGTTGCGCTCTCGCCACGTCTGCGCGACGGCCGAGTCCTGCGCGGGATCGTCAGCCGCAAAGAGGTCAAGCGGCTCAACGAACGACACCACGATCGCTAGCAAGATCGCCAGCGGACTGAGCCACCACCGCCGAGGCGACGTGACGGCGAAGCGCCGGCGAACCTCCTCGTGAACCCTGGGCTCGCGGGCGGCGTGAACCGCGTCTTGGATCGCGGCCCGGGCAAACGCATCCTGACGATCCCGACAGTGCAAGGCGGTGGACAGCTTCTCGCGCAGATCCAGCCGATGATCCACCTCGACGGCCACCTGGATGGCGCTGCGCCGAGAAGCAAACCACCACCGGCCGGCGACGATCAACCCCGCCGCAGCCACGGCGGGCATCACCCATCGCCACGGCAGGAACGTCGCCTCGCCGAGGCGTTCGACCAACAGTAGCACCACCACCGCGAACCCCAACACGACGACCACGAGGTGGGCCCTGCTCAGCAATGAGCTCAGCTCGAGCCGGCGGGAGGCGATCCTCAATACTGACCTGATCTCGTTCATCTCACATCCGCTCGCCAAGGTGCCAAGCGCTGCGCCCCCATATCCCGATTCGGGTTTCCAAGGCCTCCCGATCATCGGTCTGACGCCGCAGGGCTTGTGAGGTTCGCATCATACGCTGCCGATCAAACGGTGGAACCCGAAGATCCAATCAACCGTCACAGGCCACTGATCCTATCCTTACTTCTACGGCCTGGGCGGCAAAGATGATCTGCCTGTTCGGGAAAGATTCCAGATGTTCGGGCCTCGTGGCCGGGGGATTATCGCACTGGCGGCTTCTCAGCCGAGTGCTGCGACGACCGCGGCCAGCGCCTCGTCGATACCCATCGTGACGCGGGCCCCGGCCGCATGGCTGTGCCCGCCGCCGCCGAACCGTTGGGCGAGCACGTTCATATCCACGTCCACATCGTGATCGGCACCCATCACCTGCGGCTTGGAACGAAAGCTCATCTTTGTCTGGTGCCGCTCGGTTTCAACCAATAGGACTGACACCCGCACGGCTTTCACCGACATCGGTGTGTTGACCAGCTCTGGAATATCCTCCACGTCCCCGCCCGTCGCCTGGAAATCTTCTCGACCCAGCGACATGATGGCGACGGCGCCATTTCGTACATACTGCATGGATGCCAGAGCTCGGGCCTGCAATGCCAAGCGCTGCGGTCGAAACCTCTCCTCGATGATCTGGTAAAGCCGTGTCTTGTCCACACCCAGCTCCAGGAGCCGCGCCGCCAATCGCAGGGCTGGCCCATCGGCGCTGGAGAATCGAAACCAGCCGGTGTCGGTCGCGAGCCCAACGAACAGAGCCTCAGCGACACCGCCGACGCCTGGGGTGATTTCGCACCCCATTGCTTCAAGCAGCGGCACCAAGAGTTGCGTCGTTGATGCCGCATGGGGATCGACGATTCGCATTGCCGCAAGGTCATCGCCCTTCGCGTGGTGGTCAATACCAACGATGATCTCCCGGCGAGGGCGCAGCCACCCCGCCAAAGGCCCCAGCTGCGACCACGACCCGGTGTCCAGCACCACCACCAGGTCGTACTCATCACCCGGCGGTTGATCCTCAACCAAATGGATCGGAGTGTCGGCGATAATATCGCGGAGCCTCGGCTCCACCGGCCCCATGAGAAAGATGTCGGCGCAGCGCCCCCGCGACTGCAGTGCCCGCGCAATCGCCAATGCGGCGCCCAGCCCATCGCCATCGGGCTTGATGTGAGTCGTCAGCAGGATTCGGCGGGCGGCTTCGATGCGCCCGGCAATCTGCTCAACGCTGGCATTGGAGCTGTACTCGCTCATATTCCGCTCAACTTCGAGCCCGACGCGTTCGCTCCCACCCATCGCTAACACCCCTAACTACTAACTCCTAGCCCCTGACCCCTGACTCCTGAATGCTCTCGATATCGCGATGAAGCTGATCGACCAACGACTCTACTCGCCGGTACGCGATCTGATCGCGTATCCAATCGTGGAATTGCAGGCGGATCGTCCAGCCATAGTCATCGAGCTTCCCCTGGTAGCCGATCAAATGGGCTTCGCACACGCAGGGGTTCTCGCCAAAGGTTGGTTTGGTCCCCACGCTGATGGCGGCCCGATACGCTCGACCGTCGGGGCCGATCGCACTACCCGAATAAATCCCCTCAGCCGGCAGAAGATACTCCCCGTGCTCGATATTGGCGGTAGGCACGCCCAGCGTACCACCGCCACGCCGATCACCCTGGACAACCTCACCGCACAACTCATACGGCCGGCCGAGCATCAGGGCCGCATCGCGGACCCGGCCGTGCGACACCAGCCAGCGAACCAGTGAGCTGCTTACCTCGGCCATGGTGTGATCCGACAGCACCGCCTGCACTGCATCGATGATGACGGCTCGGTATCCGTGCGACTGCTGAAGCTCCTGGAGCGTGGCGGTCGATCCGGCTCGACCCCGCCCGAAGCGGAAGTCAGCCCCTTCCACGATCACGCTGGGCGTGTACTGCTTCACGACCCACGTCACGAACGTCTCCGGCGATTGGTTGAGAAACTCATTGGTCGGCCGCAGCGCCGCCACCTCATCTGCGCCCGCCTGTGTCAACCATTCGCGGCGCTGTGGGAAGCTGGACAATCGTTTCGGGGCGGCGTTCGGCCGAAGCACGCACAGCGGGTGCGGATCGAACGACAGCGCAATCACAGTGCCTTGCAGCCCGACAGCCGAACGCGCCGCCTTGATCAATTCTGCGTGACCAAGATGCACGCCGTCGAACGAGCCGATCGTAATCGCTCTGGACCCCGACATAAGCGTTCACCATAGGCACGCCACCCGCCCCGGCCAAGTGGCGATCATGCTTACGCCTACGGAAAAAACCTCTCGATCAGCGTCATCCCGCTCCGCTGACCCGCTACCGATAAAGCCCAGGGAAAGCTTTCCCTGGGCTTTCTTGCGATGAACATCGCGCTGACGGATACTCCCTCTGTGCTCCCCTGGAACAACTGGTACCACTGCACCGGGAACACCTACGGGACTTGGCTTCCGGGGGATCACCGCGGCTGGCGATCACGCAGACATCGCGTTCATGTGCAAGGCGATTACAAGAGCCCCCCGCCGACGGGCGAACATGACAAGCTTCACGAACAATCCAAGCGAAGCATGAAGAGGAATCCGGTGTATCTTGATCCTGTCGCCCAACGCATCGCCTGCGACGCGATCGTTGACAAGCTGCTCGAAAAGGATATCGAGATTGCGGCGTGTGCGGTCGATGACCATCACTACCATGTGATCGGCCGATTCGATGATCGCCGGCCGCGACATTGGATCGGCCTGGCGAAGAAGAACAGCGCCTGGGCCGTGCGATCGGCGGGCTTGACCGGGCAGGGCGGAATCTGGGCAGTGCGCGGGCAATGCAAACCGATCACCGATGAGGCCCATTTCCGTGCGGCGGTGAATTATGTCCTGGGACACGGAAGACGCGGCGCAGCGGTCCGGCGCGAGCAACCGTCCTTGAAGCCCTAAAGCCCAGGGAAAGCTTTCCCTGGGCTTTCCCGGGACTTTCGGTGTACAGCCGCGTCTGCTCCATTGGGCGCGCCGACGTGGATCGGCGCGTCAAATACCCACACAGGCCAATGCGACAACGTATCCCAGCAGCAGGGCCAGCGGCAGTGTCGCCACCCACGCCCCGACGATCTGCCCCACCACGTTCCAATGCGCCTTGCCCGTCCACAAGCCGATGCCGAAGATCGCTCCGGTGGAGATGTGGGTGGTCGAAACCGGCGATCCGATCACTGACGCCCCGATGACCAGTGAGCTGGCGACGATGTTGGCGACAAAGCCCTGCCCGTGATTCATCTGAGTGATCCGCGTGCCCAGCGTGGCGGCGATCCTGCCCGAATGAAGCAGCCCGCCGGCAGCCATGACGACCGCGATGAGCAACAGTGAGCTCGTCGCTCCGAGCCCAGACCAAGCCGCGCCCACCAGCAGCGCCATGATCTTCGGCGTGTCGTTGAGCCCCCGGGCAAACCCCAGCGCCGCCGCCGAGGTCAGGTGCAGGCAATCCAGGATCCGCTGCGCCGAGATGCCCACCACCGAGCCCTCGTACCGCCGTTGGCATTGTCCAGCTTGATCGGCGGTAAGAGCAATCCCCGTGCGGGCCAGGACCATCGCGCCTTCACCCGTGATCGCCACCGGCTCGAAACGCTGGGCGATGCACACACAACTCCCCTCGTTGATACCCAGGCGCTTGCGACCGGTGCGGGCGATGGGATAGATGATGGCCGCCCCTGCGGTGGCGAGCACGGGACTGATCAGCAGCGGCAGGACGAACTTTCCGGCCAGACCCGACCACAGCAGTTGGGTCGGAGCGACCGCCAAACCCGCCCCTACGAGCCCGCCGATCATCGCGTGGGTGGTGGATACGGGCATCCCCAATCGCGTGGCCAACAGCACCGTTGTCGCGGCAGCCAGTCCCACCGCGACGATGAATCGCGGGTCCGCCACCGTCGCCTCAGGGACCAGCCCCTTGCCGCTGAAGGCTTTCAGCAGCGCCCCGGCCAGGAACACCGACGCGATCGAGCCGGCGAG
>JAPUKX010000082.1 GCA_027295435.1 Planctomycetota bacterium
ACGTGGTCAGTTGCGGGTAGAAGTTGCCCAGCTGCTCCATGTGGTTGTCGTTGAAGCAGATGTTGCCGACCCACTGCCTCTTACCGCCGTGCAGCTCCAGCGTCGGCGATTCTTCATATGCCTCATCGCCGGGATTGACGATGGTCTCGCCGTCGGCGAGTCCCACGCCTCGCGTGCCGAGGATCGGGTCGCTTCCCGCCTGGGTGTCGCGCCACTTGATGCTCTTGCGGTTGCCACAGATGGCCATGTGCGCGTAGGAGCAGTTCACCTCAGCCTCCGGGTCGTCAAAGTCCTGGGGATACTGGAGGCCCATCTTGAAGTTGGGATCCCAGTAGGTGTCCGCGCCGGGGTGGTACATGCTGTAGTCGTAGTCGGTGTCTTCCACCACGAGCAGGTTGACCTCGGTCGGGCCGATCAGGATGTCGGCGTTAAAGAAGTCCTGGGCGATCATCGCCGAGTAGAGGTTCTTCGTGGTGTTCTGGATTTTGTCTTCCGGCCCGAGATCGGGCATGTTGCCGAGGATGGGGTCCGGCAGCCGGTTGATCAACCCGGGCGTGGGAAGCTTCCCCTTGTGGTCGCCGGCGAAGGCAATGAATGACTGGTGGATCTCCTTGATCTGGGCCGAGTCCTTCATTGACCTTGCGTTGCGTTGTGCCTTGGCCAACGCCGGCAGCAGTAGGCCGACGAGCAACGCGATGATGGCAATCACCACCAACAGCTCGATCAGCGTAAAGCCCTTTGTTCGATACATGGTCTGGTCTCCGAATAAGAGGAATGAATAAGGACGAATCAACGCACACCTACAACGTGTGATTACGGCATTGGGCGGCTTTCTTTCCTAGCGGTGCGGGACCATCATTAGCTCCAAGGTAGCTGTGGACCAACTCAGCAACGAGACGCTCGCAAACCTCCTTAGCTGCTTGCGGTGCCGAAACGGCAACGCCAACAACCGATGATTCCTGAGGAGACCGGTTTTGCCGTGACGCCCGCAGAGGTCATCAACGCTCAGCTTCCGGGAAGCTGCATGCAAGCGTGAAACGAGAACTCATCTCGGCGCCTGGGGCCGCGGCCGGCCTCTTCACGTTCAGGTTGTCGACCTGTGCGGCGGGAGAATGATGAGCCGGAGGGTTCCGGCGAATGAGGGCGGATTCTCGTGCAGGTATGATGTCGCCGCGATCGGCCCTGGCGGCCACTGGACCGCCAGCCGTAGCATAGTCCGTTTTTCGCCTCCGTCAAGTTCCAATATTTCCGCCCGTGTGAGAAAAATGTGCCGCCGATCCGGGTGCGGCCGGGAGCCAGGGGCCACATGACCACGGTTCAGGAACGTCTCCGGGACTTGGGGGTGCGCCTGCCCGGGGCTCCGAAGCCTGTCGCGGCCTACCTGCCCGCCGTGCTGGTCGGCGATCTGGTCTTTGTCAGCGGCCAGATCCCGTTGTGCGATGGGACGCTGCTGTGCCGCGGCCCGGTGCCGTCGATCGTCTCGGTGCCCGCCGCCCAGCGGGCCGCCCGGCAATGCCTGCTCAATGCCCTGGCCGTGCTGGACGACGCACTGGATGGAGATTTGGAGCGCGTTCGGCGGATCGTTCGACTGGGGGTGTATGTGGCTTGTGATCCCGGGTTCACCGATCAACCCCAAGTGGCCGACGGGGCTAGCGAGTTGCTCGTGGAGATCTTCGGTGAAGCCGGCCGGCACGCCCGAGCCGCAGTGGGATCAATCGCCCTGCCGCTGGGCGCTACTGTGGAGCTTGAGCTCGTCGCCCAGGTCCATCGACCAAGTGGTCCGTGACCTAGCCAGAAGGATTCAACACAGAGGCACAGAGGACACTGAGCAGAAGAAGTGTTGGTATAGGCAATGGGACAACTCGGGTCTGGGCTGGTGCACAGCGCGATCTTGCCCCCGGAGTCCATTGATCCCTTTCTTCCCCAATATCCCTCCTCTGTGTTCTCCGTGGTGAATCTTCTCTTCGCCCGCTGCGTCTCTGCGGTGAATCAACCGGGCTAACGGCGTCCCGCCAACTGCGGCATTGCCGCGTGGGCCTTGTCCCAGTCGGCGAGGAACTTCTGGAGCCCGACGTCCGTCAGCGGATGCTTCATCACTTGCTGAATGACCTTGAACGGGGCGGTGGCGACATCGGCGCCGATGAGCGCCGCTTGTGACAAATGCATCGGATGGCGGATCGACGCTACGAGTATCTTGGTCGAGAACTCGTAGTTGTCATAGATCGTGCGGATCTGCTGCACGATCTCCATGCCCTCGAAGGCGACGTCATCCATTCGCCCGATGAACGGGCTGATGAGAAACGCGCCGGCCTTGGCGGCCATCAACGCCTGTAGCGGCTGGAAGCACAGCGTCATGTTGATCTTCGTTCCGCGATCGCTCAGCGTCTTGCAAGCCCGCAACCCTTCCTCGATGCACGGCAACTTGACGACGATGTTCGCCGCGATCGGAGTGAGCGTCTCGGCTTCGGCCACCATCGCGTCGTGCTCGGTCGAGACCACCTCGGCGCTCACGGGCCCGCTGACGATCTGGCATATCTCTTCTAGGCGAGTGTGGAAGTCCACGCCCTCCCTGGCCACCAGGCTGGGGTTGGTGGTCACGCCGTCCAGCACGCCCAGATCCGCAGCCCGTTTGATCTCATCCAGGTTCGCGGTGTCGATGTAGATATCCATGGCGATATTGTATCGCGCTGGGTGGTCTGGGTGGTGAATCTTCCAGGCTAGCTTTGCCGCATCAGAATCATGATCGCGTTGGCCAACAGGCTCACGATCATGATCAGCAGCACGATGATGAATGCCGGGCTCCCGAGTACGCGGCGGTGGCTGGATCGCTTCGGGTCGGCCGGCGGCGGGATTGCGGGCTCGCCGGCCAACGCGGGCGCGACGTCGGAAAGGTCCAGGCTGCGATGGGCGAAATGCGGGGGCCGACCTTTGGCGATCAGCTTCAGGTCCGCCAGGAGGTCCGCCTCGCTGTGATAGCGGTCCTTGGGACGCTTGGCCATCATCATCTCGATGACCTGGGCGCAGCCGGCGCTGATGTTGGGGTTGATGTGGTCAGGGGGGGTCAGTTCGGCCTTGAGATGCTTGTGCATGACCGCCGACGGATTCTTCCCGTCGAAGGGCACTTTGCCGGTGACCATGTGGTAGAAGGTTGCCCCCAGGCCGTAGATGTCGGCGGCGGGGCCGATCTTGATCTCACCGCGGATCTGTTCAGGGCTGATGTAATAGGGCGTGCCGTAGGCCCGGCCGGCTTCAGCCTCTGCGGCGGCCCGATCGCTCATCGCCCTGGCCAGACCAAGGTCGGCGAGCTTCACTGCACCCTTGCGGCTGATCATAATGTTCTTGGGCTTGACATCGCGGTGGATGAAGCCTTTTTCATGGGCATGTTGCAGGGCCTTCGCCACCTGGGTGACGACCTGGATCGCCTCGGCTTCGATAATGCGCTTGCCCTTGACAATGCGGTCGTAGACGGTCTGCCCGTCCACATATTCCATCACGAAGTAGTACTGATCGCCCGCCCTGCCGACGTCGTAGGCACTGACGATGTTGGGATGGTTCTGCTGGGCCGCCGCCCGGCCTTCCTTGTAGAACCGATCGATGAAGTTCTTGTTGGCCGAGAGCTTCTTCGGCAACACCTTGATGGCGACCAAGCGGTCCAGGCTCAACTGCCTGGCCAGGAAGACCGTGGCCATGGCCCCGGAGCCGAGCTTCCGTTTGATCTTGTAGCCGGGAATCTGCTCGGTCGATTTCTTCGCCTCAAACTCGCGTCGCAGCCGGTCGAGTTGTCGCGGCGTGAGGAACTGGCGCTCAACCAGCAGATCGGTGAGGGTGCGCGGATCGTCGAGTTGCGCCGATTCCCGCTGTAAGGCGTGGCACAGCTCCACCTCCTCGGCTGTGGCCAATCCGCGCTGCACGACGAGCTTGCCGAGCATCGTCTCGAAGCCGCCGGTGGAGGTGCCTTGGCCGGGTGCTGCGGTGGATTCGCCGGCGGCCGGTTGATCGCGCGGACCGGTGCCGCTCGCGGTGCCGCTGACTGCGTCCACCGCCTGCGTTGAACCTTCGTTGGAATCCGCCAGGGACAACGGCGGTTCGTCCTGGGCGGCCGAAGGATTCAGTGGTCGCTCTGGTTCGTATGCTTCACTCACCATTTGGCAACACGAAGTGGGCCGAGCCCGGTCCGGGAATTGAGTGAATCCAGCCGCGTCGCCCCGCAGCCGGGGATCGAATGTGACCATAGTTCTTTCAAGGATCGTATCGGCGGTCTAACCACTGTAGAAAGCCGAACCCCCACGCTACGGACCGCCCAGAGCCGTCCGGGAACAACGTCACCCCATACGTCGGATACGGACAGGTCCGTTGAACGGTTCCAGGCGGTGCGTCTCCGCCGGGGCCATCTCTCCCGGCTCACGGCCACGGCGCGAGCCGCCGGCGACCCATTTAGCCCCCGGTATGCCGGCGAACCGGGGCTGCCCGAGACCATAGGATATGCGGTAGTTCTGCGCGATAAACAGGTAAGCAGGCAGCGATGGCCCAGCCGAAGCGCATCCTGATCGTCCGACCCAGCGCCCTGGGCGATGTGTGCCGGACGGTGCCGGTGCTGGCGAGTCTGCGGTGCGCGTATCCCCAGGCGACCATCGACTGGCTGGTACAGGAGGATTTTGCGGCTGCGATTCGCGCCCATCCGGCCCTGGACGAAGCGGTGCTCTTCCCACGCGCGCGATTCGCCCGGTGGTGGCGGGATCCAGCCGTGGCCTGGGAGATGCTTCACTGGTTCGCCGCGCTGGGCCGGCGCGGCTATGACCTCGTGTTCGACTGTCAGGGGCTCGGCCGCAGCGGGCTGATGACCTGGGCCACGTTCGCCAAGCACCGCATCGGCCTTCGTTCAGCCCGTGAATTCGGCTGGTTGGGCTACACCGTTCGACACCCACCTTCGTCCGCAAAGCACACGGTCCAACAGATGATGTGGCTGCTGACGGCCCAAGACATCGAGCCGAGGTACGACATGAGTTTGTACGTCGCCGATACCGACCGCACCTGGTGGACGAATCGCCGGGCGGAGCTGGGCCTGGCCGGTGAAAGCTATGTCGTGCTTGGGCCGACCAGCCGCTGGTCGAGCAAGCGCTGGCCGCAGCGGAGTTGGTCCGCGCTGGTCGGGCCGCTTCTGGCGCGAGGCTTCGGCCGGGCGATCCTGGTGGGGTCGCCCGCGGAGCGCGAGCAGGTGCGGGAGATCGTTTCAGGTGAGTCCAAGGTTGCAGCCTCGCTCATCGATCTGGTCGGGGGCACCAGCCTCGGCCAGACCATGGCTGTCATCGCCGACGCCGCCCTGGTCATTGGCAACGATTCGGCCCCGTTGCACATGGCCGTCGGGTTTGCCCGGCCATGCCTGGGGCTGTACGGGCCGACGGATCCGCAGGAGGTTGGGCCGTATGGCGTGGATGATGCGGTCGTTTGCATCGACATCGGCGCGCGGGGCGAATCCATTGACTACAAAGACCCTGGGCTTGGCAACGCGCTGATGCGTTTGATCCAGCCCGCCGACGTGCTGGGCCGGGTCGATCAGATGTTTCCCGAGCGTCAGATTGCGCTGCCCAGCCCGGGTCCTTCTGTCCCCGGTGACCGGCGCGGTTCAACGCTGACGGAAAGGGCCGCATCGTGAATCATGCTGCTCGCGCATGGCTTATTCGTCGATTGATCTGCTGCGTCATGCGTCCATTGCGCGCTGATGCCGGGAGTGGATGCGGATGATCTTGGCGGTGCACCTGCCGATGGCGGTGACGATTCCACCGGCCCTGGTCGTGGCCGGTTGGATCATGTGGTACTGGCAGCGCCTTGGCCGCCGGGAAGTCCCCGACACTCGGCGGCGAATCAGACGGGCGTCGATCATCGTGATGCTGGCCTCGCTTCCGATCCTCGTTCGAGGGCTGAGCTTTCTTGATCCCGATACGGACCATTCTCAGTACATCATCACCTGGCTGCTGGTCCTGTTCACGCTCGGGCTCGTGGTCGTCACGGCCGGGATTGACCTGGTCAACACATTGCGCATAGAGCGCAAGGCAGACCGCCAGCAGGTGGCCAAAGCCGTGAAAGCGTTCGGCAAGGCGGCCAAGACAGCGGGGCCCACGACGCCGGGTGAACGCAGCGGGAAGGGCAATCAGCCGTGACCGGGCCCTTGGCGGGGTTTGCGTCGCCGCTGACGGTGCCCGCCTCGTGGGTCTATGGCCTGACGATCACCGCCCGCAATGCACGCTTTGATCGCGGCAATGGGGTGGCCTCGGTTGATGTGCCGGTCATCTCGGTGGGAAATCTCACCACCGGGGGTGTGGGCAAGACGCCGATGGTGGCCTGGATTGCCGATCTGCTTGTCAATCAGGGCCGGCTTCCCGTCATCGCGATGCGCGGCTACGGTGCCCGAGCAGGCGAGAGCAGCGATGAGCAGGCCGAGTACGCACACCGCCTCCCCGATGTGCCGGTGGTTGCCAAGGCGGACCGCCTCGCGGCCATTCGCGCGGTTCGCCTGCGATGCCCCGCAATCGACTGCGTACTGCTGGACGATGGATTTCAACATCGCCGTATTCGGCGCGATCTTGATCTCGTGCTCATCGACGCCTCGCGCAACACGTTCGGTGATCGGCTCCTGCCGGCCGGTCATCTGCGCGAGCCTCCGGCGAGCCTCCGGCGTGCCGATGCGGTCGTGATGACCCGCGCCCAAGGCGTCGATTCTTCGATTGCCGGCGCGATCCAGCAGCATCATGGCCGGCCGCCGGTCGCCTGGTCACGCCACACTTGGACCCACCTGGCTGTTCATCATCCCGATGAGCGCCGCGAGCCGGTGGATTGGCTGCGCGGCAAGCGGCTGCTGACGATGCTAGGCGTCGGCCATCCGCGCTCCATCATCCAGCAGCTACAGCAGGCCGGGGCTGAAGTGGCGGTGAACCTGCCCGTGCGTGACCACCAGCGGTATAGCCGGGCCAAGCTGGCCGTGGCCGAGGGCCTGTGTGAGGGGCTCGACGCGATGGTGATGACCCCCAAGGATTGGGTCAAAGCACAACTCCTGATAGACTTGAGCCGCTGGCCGGTCCCGGTGGTGATTCCGCAGCTGGCTATTGATGTGTTCGACGGGGCTGAGGCGTTGCGACGGCTCATCCTCGACGCCGTCGCGCGGTAAAGTCCCTGTGTCGGGCCACGACCGCACCGGCCGGTGATTTCTTCTTACGGATCAGTGATGCACACGCTCCTGGAACGTCTCGCTGCGTATGAGCCCTTCACCGCGATGGTGGTGGGCGACTTCATGCTCGATCAGTGTGTGTATGGCGCCGCGGAGCGGCTCAGCCCGGATGCTCCGGTTCCGGTGTTGCAGGCGAGTCGTTTTGAAGACCACCCGGGCGGTGCGGCCAACGTCGCGCTCTGCCTGCGAGAGCTGAAAGCGGATGTGCTGTGCTTCGGCGTCGTGGGCGCCGACCGTGAGGCACAGACCTTGCGCGATGCGCTGGCCAAGGCCGGCTGCGGCGTTGAAGGTCTGTTGGAAGACTCCACCCGGCCGACGACGATCAAGCGCAGCATGATCGGTCTGGCCCAGCACCGCCACCCGCAGAAGATGTTTCGGGTCGATCTGGAAGTCCGCGATCCGTTGGGTGAAGATCTCGCTGAGCGATTGCTTGAGCTGATTACGGCTCGCCTGGACGAGGTGGACATCGTCTGCCTGGAGGATTGCGACAAAGGCGTCTGCTGCCCGGCGTTGTGCCAACGGCTCATCGAGCGATGCCGGGCCCCGAGCAAGCCGTTCGTCGTAGATCCGGCGGCGATCGTGGACTATTCGAAGTATCGCGGCGCAACCGCGATCACGCCCAACCGCTCCGAAGCTGAGTTGGCGACGGGGCTGGACACGCCCCTCGAAGCGTCGCAGATCCACAACGCCGGCCTGGCCGCGAAACTGTTGACCGATCTGAAACTGGAAGCCGTGGTGCTTACCCTCGACCGTCAGGGAGCGTTGCTCCATGAGCGAGGCCGGGATCCGGTGCTGGTGCCGACCTCGGCCAGATCGGTGTACGACGTGACCGGCGCGGGGGACATGGTCTTGGCGGCCTTGGCCGGGGCCGTCGCCAACCGGTTCAATTGGAATGATGCCGTGCGGTTCGCCAACGCCGGCGCCGGGTTGGCCGTCGAGGTCTTCGGCGCCCAGCCGATCCCCTTCGCCAACGTGCAGCGCGCGGTGCTCGCAGAAACTCGCTCGCTTGATGGGAAGGTGCGGAGCCTCCAACAGTTGCTCGTCGAGCTGGCTGTGCACCGCCAGGCCGGTCACAAGATCGTCTTCACCAACGGGTGCTTCGACATTATTCACGCCGGCCACGTCGCCTACCTCGCCGAGGCGAAGCAACTCGGAGACGTGCTGGTCGTCGCCGTCAACTCCGACGAGCAGGTGCGGCAGCTCAAGGGCGAGGGCCGGCCGGTGTGCAACGAGCCCCAGCGCCTCGAGGTGCTCTCGGCCTTGCAGTTTGTGGACTATGTGATCGTTTTCGGCGAGCCGACGCCGCACGAGATCCTCCGCCGCCTCAAGCCCGATCTGCTCGTCAAAGGCGGGGACTATTCACCCCAGGACGTGCTCGGCGGAGAGGTCGTCGAGCAGTACGGGGGGGCCGTCAGGGTCGTGGCCCATCGGCCCGGGCTGAGCAGTTCACAGCTGATCCAGCGGTTCGCCCAGGCCGGTGCTGCTGCGGACGTCGCGATGCCTTCGCCCGACTGAGCCCGCGCGCGATGATTCACGTTGCTGTCCTGTACAGGCCGTATATTGATGCGCTGCTGGCCGGGCGCAAGACCATTGAGTGTCGCCTCACCCGCCAACCGAGGCCGCCATATGACGTCGTCGAACCGGGCGATCGTATTTTCTTCAAGCAGTCGGCCGGGCCGTACCGGGCCGTCGCCGTCGCCGAACACGTCATTTGTGAAGACAAACTGACGCCCGGCCGGGTCCGCCAAATGAGACGCGATTACAACGAGCTGATCTGCGGCGAGCCCGCCTTTTGGAACGCCAAGCGCGACAGCCGGTATTGCACGCTGATCTGGCTGAAGCATGTTCAGCCGAGTTCCACCGGGCCGGCGATTCGTCCGCTTCAGGGGCTCGCCTGGCTGACGCTCGATGATGCGCCGACCTGGACCAGCCAAGACCGCACCGATCAGTCATTCCATGTCGTGCTGACGCCGGGGAACCTTCGCAACAACAGCATCTATGTGTCCCGGATCATCGATCGGTTCCCCAGACGGTCGATCGGCGGCGCGACCAAACGGCAAGCGGCTGATCCGCTGACGCTGATCCTTCACGGCGGACCATCCATCGAAACCGACATCGTCGGCCCGCGGACCATGCTGCGGACGCGCGCGTGGGGCTCATGGTTCAAGCGGCACGGCGCTCGTGCGGGTGACTTCGTCGTCTTCACTGCGGTGGATGAGAGCACGTTTTTCGTTGCGCTGGCTCGAGGCGACTCGACGCAGCATTGAACTGCCTTGCCGTTACAATGCGGTCCATGGAGTTTCGCGACTACGAACCCGCCACCGACCGCGAGGCCGTGCAACGCATCTGGCGCGAGACCGGCTGGCTCCGGGAGGGCAAGGAGGAGGTCATGGACCTCATCCTCGAAGCCGGTCGGGCGATCGTGGCCGAACTCAACGGTGAGGCGGAGTGTTTGGTCAACACAGTTCCGGGAACGATGCGATACCTTGACGCTGACCTGCCGATGTCATGTGTGGCCGGCGTCACCACCAGCCGGATTGCCCGCAAGCAACGACTCGCGAGCAGATTGACCGCACGAGCGGTGGCTGACGATGTCGCCGCAGGCGCGATTGTCTCGGTCTTGGGCATGTTCGAACAGGGCTACTACGACCGCCTCGGCTTCGGCGCCGGCGGCTACGAGTATTGGGTTCGGTTTGACCCGGCCCGGTTGAAAGTTGATCTCGACCCGCGTGTCCCCCGCCGGCTGACCGTAGATGACCGATCTGCGGTGCACGCCAACCGGCTCGACCGGCTTCGACGCCACGGCGCGTGCAGCGTGGCCCCGTTGCAGTTCACCCATGCGGAGATGCTCAGCTCCTACAAGCAGAGCTTCGGCCTGGGTCATTTCGACGGGCCGGATGGCCGGCTTACGCACCACGTCTGGTTCGCCGTCAAGGACAATGTCGAATTCGGCCCGTACACCGTGAAATGGATGGCCTGGCAGACACCGCGGCAATTTCGGGAACTACTGGCGATCATCAAGAGCCTGGCTGACCAGGTCGCGATGATCTCGGTGCGCGAGCCGGCGGGCATTCAATGGCAGGACCTGATCGAGAAGCCCTTTGAGTCGCAAACCTTGAGCCGAGGCGGCGAGTATGAGCAGCGTATCGAATGCAACGCGTATTGGCAGATGCGCATCTGCGATCTACCGAAGTGTCTGGACCAGACGCACCTGCCCGGTGACGATGTGCGATTCAACCTCCGGCTCACCGATCCGATCGAAAGGTTTCTCCCAGAGAATGCCCCGTGGCGCGGAGTCGCGGGCGAGTACGTCGTTTCGCTTGGACCTTCCTCGGGCGCCCGCCGCGGGGCGGATTCCTCCTTGGCGACCCTCAAGGCATCGGTGAACGCCTTTACTCGCATGTGGCTCGGCGTTCGCCCCGCTACGGGGCTCGCCATCACCGACGACTGCTCCGCTGAGCCCGAACTGCTCGAACAACTGGACCGCGTCCTGCGCCTGCCCGACCCGAAACCGGATTGGGATTTCTGACCGCACCATATAGCCCGCCGCTTGCGGCGGGTAGATGTGCGAATCGAACCTGATCCTCGGGTCGCCAGGCCCACCCCCGGCAAGCCGGGGGCTATGTGGTCATTGGCGCGCCATCAACTTCTCGATCGCCGCCACCGTCTTGGGAAT
>JAPUKX010000083.1 GCA_027295435.1 Planctomycetota bacterium
GATGGCCCTGCGTTGCAACGACTGCACCGACTACCACCTACAGCAATGCGTCAAAGCTGGCTACTCGCGCCGCGAGATCATGGACGCGATGAACGTCGCGCTGATCGTCAGCGGATCAATCGTCATCCCTCAGCTTCGCGATGCGGTGCAGAGTCTTGACGAGCTGCTTGCCGAGCAAGACCACCAGGCCTGACGGCAAGCGCAAGATGATGGGTGCTTGGTAATCAGAGCCGCGTTCTGTGAACGCGGGCTTTGTCCGAAGCGCAAGCAAATTGCAATTTGCTGAAAGCCCGCGACAACACGTCACGGCTCTCTACGCGGTCACGTCGATGCGCGAGCGGGCCTCGTCATTGTCATTTGACGCCGGCTGGTGCTCCGCTTCGCGTTCAGCATCCGCCTGCTCGGAGTCACTCTGTGGAAGGCGGCGGACGGCCTCCGCCGACTCCACGCCCGCGACCCGCAGCTCAACCTGATCGGCGAACCGCTGGGCGCGGTCGCTGGCGGCCCGCTCACGATCGCGCGTCTTGCTCGCTGTTTGCTGGGCCTGAGCGGCCTGCAACAGTGAGGTGTCGAGGGGCGAACTGACGACGCTCATATCAGTCGTATCGACCAGATCGACCGCGGAGTCTAAAACACGACCGCCTGCCGATAATCGCCTATTGGAAACCGGGGGATCGCGCGCGGCGTGGCCGCCAATTTCCATTTTCGCGCTGCCCGGTTACAGTGGGATGGTCCAGCGGTCTTTGAGCAGCGATGCCGGCTCCATGAACCAGGACGACCTCAACCAGCAGTTGAAGCGCCTCGCCGATCGGCTCGATCGCGTTGAGCAGCGGCTCGGCCTTGGCGGTGAGACCCGGCCGGCTGGCGAGGCCGCCCCGGACGACGTTGCGGCCCGCCGGGGGCCGCCGCCGACCACCCAGGCGAAGCCAACCGAGCCGGCGACAGTGCCGCCTCCGCGCGCCCCGCTGCCAGCCGCACCACCGACGGCACCGACCGGGCCACTGCAGCCGCCCCGGGTCGTCGGTGAGGACAAGAAGCCGGCCGTGGTCGCCCTCTCCCAGCCGCGCCAGCAGCCAGCGACCCAACGTTCCGGACCAGAGCCAACCATCACGCGCGCGCCGTTGGAACTGCTCATCGGTGGGCGGTGGATGGCGTGGGTGGGTGCCATCGTCGTGATGCTCGGTGCCGGCTTTCTGGTCAAGCTTGGGTACGACTCCGACGTGTGGAGCAAACTGTCGTCGCTCACCCAATGTTTGCTGGTCGCAGGGTTCGGCGGGCTGCTCGTCCTGGGGGGCGAGGTGGTGTTGCGAAAGGTTGGCCGGGCAGCTTCCGTCGGCCTGTTCGGCGCGGGGCTGGGCACACTGTACCTCGACGCCTTCGCCGCCTTTGAGTGGTTCAGCCCACCTCTCGTTTCGCGCGATTGGGCACTTGTTCTCATGGCGATCGTGGCGCTGGTCGGCTTCGGGATCACGTTGCACACCGCATTTGTGACCATCGGCATCCTGTCGATCATCGGCGGCTACTTGACGCCCTGGTTGTTGGCCGGCGCGACGACGCCCACGCTTGAGGTGGGCACGTACTTGACCATGTTATTGGGCATTTCATTGGGGCTTTCCGCGGTGCGGCCCAAGAGCTTCCGGGCGCTGCGGTACGTAGCCCTGGCCGGGCAGGGTCTCATCGGCCTGAGTTGGGTGCTCGCGACGGTCCGGGGCGAATGGATCACGGCCTTGGTCTTCATAACCATTTGGTGGGCGATGGTGCTTCTTGAGGTGGTCGTGGCTGCGCTCCGCGAGCAGTCAACTGTTGGCAACGCAGTTGCGAGTCTGCTCTCTACAGCGTGGTTTGTCACCATCGGCTGCTGGGTGCTGGCGAGAGTTCAGCCGCCGGGGTTTGACTGGCTGGGCAGCTTCACCGTCGCGGTGGCGGTCATCGCGGCCGCGGTCGCCGCTCAGTTTGGACCTGGGCTTGGGGCGCTTCGAGAGCGACCGCGCACTGCCATGGACAAGCTCGCCATCGCTCTGTGGGCCCAGGCCGGCGTGCTCCTCGCTGTCGCGGTTGCGCTTCAGTTCGACGGCTACGGTCAGTCCATCGGATGGTTGGCTATTGCTGTAGCAGCGATCGAAATCGGAAGAAGACTGCCCTCGCGCGGCGTTGACATCTTCGGCCTGATCGTCGGGGCTCTGGCGCTGCTTCGGGTATCGCTGCTGGATTGGTGGCAGGTCCCCGCCATGAAGACCCAACTGTGGTCGATAGAGCAATGGCAGGTCAACGTGACCAACTGGTCGATCCTCGCCCTGGTCGCGATCATCGCCACGCACCTGGCAGCTCGCCGACTGCGGCAGTTCCCGCAGCCGTGGAGAATCATGCCGATTCTGCTCGCCGGTTTGGCGACGCTGGGCTGGATGGGCCTGTGTGTTACCCAATGCCAACAGCTCACGATCACCGGAGGCTGGCTGCTGGCAAGCGTCGTGCTGCTCGCTGCGGAGCGGGTCGGTCGGCGGCAACGATACTTTGAGATCGGGCTTCTCGTCCTGTTTGCGGCTGCATGCAAGTGGCTGATGATCGATGCGGCGATGCAGCGCCTTGACCCTGGTTGGGATCCGACGGCGAGGTTGCCCGTTATCAACTGGCAGATGGGTCTGGCCGCGGCAATCGCCGCTGCTGGCTGGTGGGCGGCTCGTCTGCTCGCACGCCGGTCACGAGCCAAGTCGGCCCCGGACACCGGCGATTCGATCTCCACCGGCTGGCAAGTGGTGCTCCTCGGGGGCGCCGCCTTCTTTCTCATTGCTCTCAGCTTCGAGCTGAATCACACCGTGGAGAGGCTGGCGGCGGTCGGCCGCACGTCTTCCTGGTCGTTCGACCAACTTTGGCAGTTGTTCCTCACCCTGCTGTGGACAATGGGATCCGTCGGCGTCGGTCTGCTGGCCAGATCGATGATGAGGCGAGGCCCGTCCGGCGAGTTCTCGGGGCCGCATCTGCTGGTTCGTTTCGCGTGGGTGCTCTTGACCCTTTGCGCCGTCAAGTGGCTCGTCGCTGACACCCTGTATTGGGCGGTCTTTGAGGAGTCGGGACGAACGATCGGCGCCTGGCCGGTTGCGAACATCCAGATGCTCGTTGGTGCGGTCCTCGTCGCCTCCGCGATGCTGTTGTACGGCATGACCGGATTGAACCAGGCCGGCACCGACCTCGCGCAGCCCGATGCCACTGGGCGATCCCCATGGGTCCGACCCGGCGCGTGGGTCCCGGTCGCGGCGGCGGTGCTGGTGCTATGGGGATTGACATTTGAGGTCGATCGGGCGTTGGGCCGCGTCGCGGCAGCCCGAGGCCCAGAGTGGGAGCCCCTGTGGAACCCGCTGCACCTGCGAGCGCTGTTGTGGACGCTGCTGTGGGCGGCCGGGGGCTTGGCAATGATGCTTTGGACTCGGCTTCGCCCCTGGGGGCCGATGCTCCTGGCGGGTTGGTTTGTCGTCGTGTTGGCGGCCGTCGCTTGGCTCGGCTACGACACGTTGGGCTGGCGAATCACCGAAGGAGTCGTGCTGGCCCGGGTCGTGTTCAACGTGCAGTTTGCCGTGGGAGCGCTTCTGGCAGGAATTCTTGCCGTCGGACTTTGGCGATGGAGTTATCGCAGCGCTGATACGGATTGGGCACTGAAGATGGACCGACACACCAATCTGGTGGGATTGACGTTGATCGGCTTGATCGGATTGTGGCTCGGCAGCCTGGAAATCGATCGATTCCTGGCGCCGGAGGCTGGGCGCCTGCAGGGGACTGCGGCGATGGCGAGGCAGACATGGCTGAGCATCTATTGCGGGCTCTACGCAATCGCGCTGATGGCCGTGGGTTTCGCGAAGCGCCAGGCTGCGTGCCGTTATGCCGGGCTTGCTTTGCTCACCATCACGGTCGCCAAGGTGCTGACGGTGGACATGGCTGAGGTGCGATACGTCTATCGGGTGCTGTCGCTCCTGGGTGTGGGATTACTCTTGGTCGCTACGTCAATCGGGTATGCAAAGCTTGCGCCGAGGCTGCTTGGGAGCTCATCACCGTCGGAAGAAGCTGAGCAATAGGGAACGGTCCGCCCGCATTCAGCGGCCGAGGTGCTGGCACTCCAACCACGCAGGGTTCACCTGGTCTCCCGACTGAGCGTGGGTCGGCCGATTATTGCTCCAGCTGCGGTTCGTCGCGCGCTGGCGGCTCATCGTCGAGCTGCGATCGTTCGTCCGGCTCCTCCAACCAGACCACATTCAGCAGCCCCAGTAGGGGATCATCAGGCGAAACGTCCGCAAGCGCCGCGAGGCCTTGTTCAATCAAGTTCCGCTTACCGAGTTGATGCCCGATATAAGCAAGCAGAAAGGCGTTGAGCGACTGGTCGCGTTGTCCGCCGATCATTTGCTCTCGTACAACACGGATGGCGATGTCGAGCCGTGCCCGACTGGGAAGCAAGCTCGCGCCAAACTGCACATCGATCATTTCCGACTGACGCATGAACAAGCGGTGAAGGGCCAGCGACGCCGACTTGTATAGGCCGGCCCCGATCTGGGCGTTGGCCAGCCCAGAGGTTGCCAGCGGATGATTGGGCACGAGTCGCAGCGCACGGGCAAATCGCTGCTCAGCTCGGAAGTACTCACCGTTGCCCAGCATTTCCTCCGCCCAGGCAAGAAGCTCATTGAACCGAGTCTGGTCATTACCGGCGAGGCGGTCCAGTTGTCCGCCGTGGCGTACGATTGCCCCGAGGTCCTTGATCTTCAACAGCGGGGTCTCACCGTCCGGCGTGGTTCCCCGAGTCGGCCGGAGTTCGCCGGGTTCGCCGGCGGGGTCTTCGCTCGACTCGGCGGTCCCATCCTCGTCAGGCTCAACGAGCTGCCGACGCAGTTGTTCAAACTGCTCGTCGAGGCGCTCGAGCACGCTGGGCTGACCGATGAGATCAACATTCTCTGAGGCGGCATAACGCTCGGCAACGCGCTGAAGGATCGTCTCGTAGTCCGGCTGAAGATCTGCCTCGATGCGGGTCTGCAATGTCGCCGGCTCCACTCGATCTTCCGCCGCTTCATCCGCGATTGGCTGCTCCCTCAGGCGGAGGTCCTGGAAGCCGGCTTGAAAAGGCGTGCCCAGAGGGGCGACGTCCCTCCCCGCTTCCAGATCTTCGCGAGTCCTGGCCAAGTCGTAGCTCGTGAGACCGAGGATCTGTCCGTGCTGGTGCAAGGGAGTCACATGCAGTCCTCGCAGGCTGGATGCGATAGCCACAATCGATTCACCCTCTTCGGACTGAAACACGCTGACAATCGCAGGATCGGCAGAGGCTTCAGAAGTTTCGGCGGTCGTGCTGAACAGTGTGATCTGATCCAGCCTGAATCGATCATCGATGAGTTTCCCCAGCACATAGCGCGTCCGGCCGAGGGATCTCAACATCTCGGCGTCGCCGTCCCTGTGGAAACCAATGACCCCCAGTTGCTGGCCGAATCGAAGTCGATCGAACGTTTGGCCCGCCGCCACAAAGCTCGGGCTGGACAGAGCGCTGGCGGCCCGAAACTGAAACAACGTGTCCGCGCCCAACTCGCCACGGAAGTCCATCTCGGCGACGTACCCGACGGTCCCACGGAATCCGCGTCCACCGACGACATTGCCCGTGATCAGCAGGTTACGGGCCCGAAAATCCTCGATCTGCGATGGCAGGTTGCGTACGGCGCTGCCGACGATTGGGTTGGCATCCAATACATTGCCGGATCCCAAGGCGTTCTGAGCGCCCGCCGAGCCGGCGGCGGCCAATACCACCGTCACGCCAACCACCATCGACGGGAAGCAACGATTCCTGTGCATCAGCGACACGCTCCGGGCCCTACAAACGATCGGCATCCGACCGTGGCCGGTTCACTATCAACCGCCCGAGAATCTCAAACATCGAATCTCCTACCGCTGAATCCTAGGGGCCGGTTTGCCCGAGAGCGTCTTGGAGTGCCCCGGCCGCCTGTCCCAGCTCATCAGAGCTACAGCTCACCATGAGGTAGATCAAGTCCCCGTCGCTGTAGATCCAAACCTCGCGGGAAAATCGCTTGCCGGCGGGGAGCTTGTGCCAGTTGCCGGGCTGTAGCGGGACGACGGCGCCCCTGTCCCAAACGGAGTAACCGCCGTCATCCCGCACGACGAAGACGCTCAAGATGGCCGGGCCGGAACCCTTATTATCGCGCGTGAAGATCAAGTGGCCGGAGCGCTTGCTGGCCGGTACACCGCAGTATCCGCCGCCGAAGAACTCCCAGCCTCTTTCGTTGAGGCGGTCGGTGAGCGGGGCGGCGCTGACCGTCACTCCGAGCCAACTGCTCAATTCCGTCGCTGCAAGGTGAGGGTCGCGGAAGGTGGCCTTGTTCGCTCGGGCATCGCCGTTGTCGGCACAGCGGCCGTGCTCAGTCGCCACGAACGGCACCGCATCGGCCACGAGGTCTACCAGCTGGGGGCGACGCCAAGCGTCGATCGGCCGGCCGAAGATTCCGAACAAGACCGCCCCGGCCACAAGGGCCAATGAGGCGGCGACCGCATAGATGTTGGCTCGGGGGGGTGCGTGAAACCACGAGGAGAGCGACCACGTGCTCGCGGTAGTGGCCGGCGGCGGTTTGCTTTGGCGGCTGGCGACCTGCCTAGCGCTGGTCTCGGGCTCGTCCCCCGCTGCCGCTGCCTCGGTAAGCCTCCGATGGATGCCACTGGCCAGCTCCGGCGGGGCACAGCGGCATTGGACCTGCATGACTGTATGCACGTGCTGCCGCAGCTTGCATTCAAACTCGACGCGGGCGCGATCCTCAGGATGCTGGTGCAGGTGCTCTTGGAGCTGATCGACCTGCTCCTGGGAGAGCTCTCCGTCACAGTACAGGCGGATCTTCTCGGATGTCAATTCTTCGCTCATTGGCCAGCTACCCATTCGTTGGACCGGTCGTCGATGATCGTAGATATGCGTCCCACCGGGGCTACCCACTTTCCATGTCAACCGCCGCTGCGCCCGGTTTCTTCGGCCAAATCCGCCAACTGATCGGCCAGAATGCTGCGGGCCCGGTGAAGGCGGCTCATGACCGTCCCAATCGGAATGTCCTGAATCTTCGCGATCTCTCGATACTTGAGCCCTTCGACCCCCCACAACAGCAGGACCGTCCGGTATTCGGGGCGTAGGTCCTCGATCGCGCTCTTGAGACGTTCATCGACGAACTCCCAATTCAGGGTGCCAA
This sequence comes from Planctomycetota bacterium, assembly GCA_027295435.1. Classification (GTDB taxonomy): domain Bacteria; phylum Planctomycetota; class Phycisphaerae; order Phycisphaerales; family SM1A02; genus JADFFQ01. Next base: position 7,206 of record JAPUKX010000083.1, read on the forward strand.
GGTCCCAAGCCGGGGCAGGCTGGTCCGGTCCCGGAGTGTCCGCAATCGCGCCGTGCAACTCATCGACCGGAACCGGGACGCGCTTGGCCGTCGCCAGGCTTGTGTAGAAGACGTTGTGCAGGATCTTGAAGAGCCATGGCCGAATGCCGCCACCCCGCTCCTCGAAGCGGTCCGCGACCCGCAGCGCCTTGAGATAGGTCTCCTGCACAAGGTCCGATGCTTCGCTGGGATGACGCACGAGCTGCATCGCCATGCGAAAGACGGCATCAAGATGCTCCAGGGCCAGGCTCTCGAATTGTTCGCGATTCACTGCCGTATCCAGCTTGGAGCGACACCAGGCACGCATCATCCGTTGTTGGAGGGTTTCTGGCAAACGGCCAGGCCGACCGACGGTTTGTACGTGGTGCGTCGGGACTGATTTCAGCATTCGACCGTACAATGGCCGACCATGCCCAAGCGTATTTACATCACCACGCCGATCTACTACGTCAATGACAAACCACACATCGGCCACGCCTATACCACCACGGTTTGTGATGTCTATGCGCGGTTCATGCGGTTTGCCGGCTGGGATGTCTTCTTCCTCACGGGCACGGATGAGCACGGCCTGAAGGTCGAGAAGTCGGCGCAGGCCCGCGGCATCTCTCCCCAGCAGCTTGCCGACGAGAACGCTGCCGAGTTCCGGAGGGTGATGTCGCGGCTGGGCTTGACCTTCGATGACTTCATCCGCACGACGGAGCCTCGCCACGTGGAACAGGTACAGGCGATGGTCACAAAGTTGCTCGACACGGATGCGGTGTATCTCGGTGAGTTCGAGGGCTGGTACGACGAGGGCCAGGAGGAGTACCACACCGAGACGAAGGCCAGGGAACTAGACTACAAGAGCCCCGTGAGCGGTGAACCGCTGGTCCGCGCTAAGGAGGACAACTATTACTTCCGCCTCAGTGCGTTCCAAAAGCCTCTGGAAAGGCTGTTCCAGCAGCAGCCGGATTTCGTGCGCCCTGCGGCGCGGCGCAACGAGGTGCTCGGCCGGCTGCGCGAGGGCCTACAGGACGTCCCCATGAGCCGGACCAATTTCACCTGGGGCGTGCCGATGCCGAACGATCCCGGCCACGTCATCTATGTCTGGATCGATGCCTTGATGAACTACATCACCGCCTTGGGGCTGGGCGAACCGGACAGCGACGTCTATCGCCAGCGCAGCAAATACTGGCCGGCGACGTACCACATCATCGGCAAGGAAATCCTCTGGTTCCACGCCGTCATCTGGCCGGCCATCCTCATGGCCCTCGATCTGCCGCTTCCAAAGTGCGTCTACGCACACAGCTTCTGGATCCGCGAAGGCCAGAAGATGTCCAAGTCGCTGGGCAACTTCATCGACCTGACAACCATCAAACAGTATGTGGACAGGTACGGCCTGGACGCTTGGCGATACTACATGGCGACCCACGGCCCGCTCGGCGCCACGGACGCGGATTTCAGAGCCGAACACTTCCATAGCGTCTACAACACCGACCTGGCGAACACCCTGGGCAACTGCGCCAGCCGAACCGCTGCGATGATCAACAAGTACTTCGACGGCTTCGTGCCGGCCGAAGCCGAGCCTGACGAGTCCGTCGACGGCGGACGAGGAAGGTCCGGGTCGCCGACGCCGAATGAGGAACGCCCGGATTGCCTGCGCATGATGATCGCCGATCACGACTGGCCGGCTATTGCGAAAGAAGCGGTGAGCTCGAGCACCACCGCCATGGAGAAGATCGATCTTGCTCGTTCGATTGGCTCGGCGATCGGCCTGGTCCGCAGGGTCGATGCGTTCATCAACCTGACCGAGCCGTACAAGCTGGCCAAAGACCAGGGCAAGCGCGGCGAGCTTGGGGCGATTCTTTATCAGTGTCTTGAAGCGGTGCGCATCGCCTCATTGCTGCTGTGGGCGGTGATGCCGGAAAAGATGAGCGAGCTGTGGAGCGCGTTGGGATTGTCGATTGAACCAGACGCGGGCAGGCTTGCCGAGCTGGCGGAGTGGGGTGGCCTTGAGCCGGGACGCCGCGTGCGCAAGATCACCCTCTTCCCACGGGTCGATACGCTTCGCGTCATCGATGGCGCAGCCTGAGATCGGCTGATGGTTTACCGGCAGGAGCGCGGGGTCACCGCCGCGCATCTGCGTGCGGGGCTATCATCCAGCCTTGGGCCCGGCAACTGCGGTCCTTGTCCCGAGCAATCAAAGGAACACGTGTCATGTCCACTTCGCCGACGCTGGCCGAACCGAAAGCCGACCTCGCCACCGCTCAGCCCGCTGCCGGCGGCGAGATTACCGCTGAAACGTTGCAGCGCTTTGGGGCCGATTTCGGGGCCGAACGCGCCTACCGCATCGCCCAGAACGCGGTCACTCAGACCACGGTCGATGACGTGGCGCTGAACCGTTCCGTCGTCACCAGCACCGACCACACCTTCTCGCATCTGCTCGATGATTGGGAGGTCACGAATCAGAAGAAATCCGGCCGGTGCTGGATGTTCGCCGGCCTCAACCTGTTCCGCGTTGGGGCGATGAAGAAGATGAACCTCAAGGAGTTTGAGCTCAGCCAGAATTACACGCTCTTCTGGGACAAGCTCGAGCGGGCCAACTTCTTCCTCGAAGCGATCATCGAAACCGCAGACAAACCGGTCGATGATCGCACCGTGGCATTCCTGCTCGAACGGCCGCTGGATGATGGCGGGCAGTGGAACATGTTCATCAACATCATCAAAAAGCACGGCCTCGTGCCCAAGGCGTTCATGCCAGAGACCGAGAGCTCCTCAAACACCAGGCAGATGAACAATATTCTGCTTGCAACGCTCCGTAAGGGCGCAAAGAATCTTCGTGATCTCCGGGCCAGCGGAGCGCCGATCGAAGCAGCTCGCGCCGCCAAGCTCGAAATCCTGAAGGTCGTCCACCGCATCCTCTGCATTCATCTCGGCACGCCGCCTGAACGCTTCGACTGGCAGTGGAACGACAAGGACAAGAACTTCCATCGCGACGGCGAGATGACGCCGCAGCAGTTCGCTCAACGGTACGTCGAGTTGCCCATTGACGAGTATGTGTGCCTTGTGCACGACCCGCGCGAGACCAGCCCAATCGGCCGAACGTTCACCGTGCAGCACCTGGGGAACGTCGTTGGCGGGGAGATCGTCAAGTACCTCAACGTCGAGATCGACCTGATGAGGGACATCGTCATGCGAACGATCATGGACGGTGAGCCGGTGTGGTTCGGCTGCGATGTCGGCAAGATGATGCGCCGCGACCTGGGGATCTGGGACGCCAACCTCTTCGAGTTCGACAATCTCTATGGCACGACGTTCGCCGTCGATAAGGAGGCCCGTCTCAACTATCACCAGACCCTCATGACCCACGCCATGCTCTTTACCGGCGTCGATGTGGTCGATTCCCGGCCGCGGCGCTGGCGCGTCGAGAACTCCTGGGGCGATGAGATCGGCAAGAAGGGCTTCTTCGTCATGAACGATTCGTGGTTTGGCGAACACATGTTTGAGATCGCCGCACGAAAGAGTGCTCTACCCGCAGACCTACAAGAAGCGGTCGATCTCGAGCCGATCGTCCTGCCGCCGTGGGACCCGATGGGGTCGCTGGCGCGGTAGCAATTAGCCCCCGGGCTTGCTGGGGGTCTGTTGTGTCTTCACACCAGAATATCCGCCACGCCCAGTGCGCCGAGTAGGCAACTGATAACCCCGTTGAGGGTGAAGAACGCCAGGGCGATCTTGGTCGTGCCCCACCGCGCGACGGTGAGGTGTTCGTAGGTCAACAGCCCGAACATTACGGCGACCCCGATTGAGAACAGCCAGGCGAAGCGCGGATCGAGCCACGCCGCTGCGATCAGGCACACCACGGCCGCCGCGTGCAGCACGCGGCTGACCCACATCGCGCCGCCCGTTCCGAGCTTCATGGGCATACTGAAGAGCCCTTGCTGCCTGTCAATCTCGACATCCTGCAGGGCGTAAATGATGTCGAACCCGGCGACCCAGCACAGCACCATGCCCGCGAGCAGCCAAAGCGCTGGCTGCTGAACCAGGGCCTGCGGCTGCACCGCCAGCGTCGCCGCCAGCGGGCTGATCGCCAGCGATGATCCCAGGTACAGATGAGACAGGGACGTGAACCGTTTGAGCAGTGGATACAGACTCAGCCACGCCAGCACAGGCAGCCCCAGCCCCGCCGGCCACCAGTTGCCGTACAAGACCCCGAACGCCAGGCACAGGGCCATGAAGCCCGTCGAGCACCCGAGCAAGGCCCCCAGCGCCATTGGCACGGATAGTCGGCCACTCGGCAGGGCCCTCGCCGTGGTCCGCGGGTTGTCCTTATCAATGTTGCGGTCCAGCAGCCGGTTGGCGAGCATCGCCACCGTGCGGGCAAAGACCATCGCCGCCACCACCAACGCCAGTTGCCCGCTGAAGCGGCTCCACAGGATCGCCCGCCCTAGCGGCGCCGCAGCCATGAACGCCGCCAGCACAGCGAAAGGCAGCGCAAAGACGCTGTGACTCAGCTTGATATCCGCCGCAATGACCCGCGCGGTGCGCAGCGGTGTGGGGGCGGCCGTCGCCATGGCCGCCATCCTAGTTGCAACGGATAGGGCGGTGAGCCGGCCGCAAGACTCACAGGGCCGCCAGCAGCGACTGGGCTCGTTGCTCGATCGTGTCGAACCGGCCGGCGGCCAGATCGTCGGGATCAAACAGCCTGGTGACGAAGCCCACGGCGAAGGCGCCTGCTTGCAGGTACGCCGCGGCGTTGGATTCATTGATGCCGCTGGTGGGAACGATCCGCAAGAAGGGCATCGGGCCGAGGCAGGCCTTGACGTAGACCGGGCCGATCCCCGGAGCAGGAAAGAGCTTTTGTAATGAAGCACCGGCTCGATGGGCGCGCAGCATTTCCGTCGGAGTGTGGGTGCCGGGCATCATGGCCACGCCGAGTGATCTCGCAGCGTCGATTACCGCTTCATCGACGACCGGCGAAACCAGGAAGACCGCGCCGGCGTCCACGGCTGCCTTCGCGTCATCCACGGTCAGAACCGTGCCGGCCCCGACGACGATACCTTGGCGCTTCGAGAACTCGCCGATCAACTCCAGCGCGCCGGGCGTCGTCAACGTGAACTCGATCACCTTGAAGCCGCCACGCATCGCCGCGTCCATCGCCGGCTTCG
>JAPUKX010000084.1 GCA_027295435.1 Planctomycetota bacterium
CGTGGAGCTCGCACGAGATCGAACGACCCACGCTCCGTGTCCGTATCACCGGCATCGCGAGGTGTGAGCGATCCTGTGAGCCGCTGGCCGTCTTCGCTCACGGTACCGTCAAAAGCCAGCGGATCGTCATCTGCCACAAGCACGAACCGTACCGATCGTCCTTCTATTACAACGTCTTCGCACTGTACGTTGCGAGCGGAGAGCGCGAGAGCTGTAACCGCGACCTTCGAATGCGTGTCGTGTGTTTGCTGGATCAGGATCTCTGCGAAGGTGGCGGGCGTGGATTCTCGCTGGATCGTGCCGAGCCAACGGCCCGAGGCGGGATGATCACGGTCGTACTCGAACTTCTCGTCGAGAAACTCTACCTGCCCCAGCGCCGGCGTACAAGTCAGCAACGCGACGATTAGCCTTCGATTCCTGCGCATCTCATGACTCCTGCGGATGACCGCCGGATCATCCTTGTTCCGATTTCGAGCGTGGTGATACTGGCCCAATCCGTCGTTACCGGGACAGGTCAGCCGCAGCCGCTTCCGCGGGCGAGTATTCGACCAGCTCGGCGATGCCGTTGTGGGCGTCGCAGATAACGACCTTGGGACGGTGGCTCTTCATTTCCTGGGCGGTCATCTGTGCAAACGACATGATCAGGACGCGGTGGCCTACTGCGGTCAGCAGCGCCGCGGCCCCATTGACTTTGATCTCTCCGGAGCCGCGATCACCCTGGAAGATGTAGCTCTCGAAGCGGTTGCCGTTGGTGCAGTCCGCGATGAGGACCTTCTCGTTGACGGCCATGCCGGTGGCCTCCAGCAGCACCGGGTCGATGGTGATGGACCCCATATATTCGGGATCGCTGTGCGTCACTACGGCTTGATGAATCTTGGCAAAGAGGACTTCTCGAAGCATGGTTGAACTCGGGTAAGGCGTCAGAACATCAGGGGATCAAGGCCTTGAGGCCTCGGTGCCATCTTTCTCCCGTTGCCACTCGACGAGCTGGGCATCGGACCACAGGCCCTCTAGATCGTAGTACGCCCGCTGGTTTGGTTCGAACAGGTGGGCGACGAGATCAACAAAATCAATGACGATCCACGTCAGAGCATTGTCAGCACTGGACCGGAACATGGGATTGTCGCGTTCCTGCCCAAGGTCCGCCAGCTCCTCGGCAAGGGACTTCATCTGCCGATCGCTCGTGCCCGAGCCGATGAGCACGTAGTCGCAGACCTGGCTGAGGCCGGTCACATCGAGCAGCCGTACGTCTTCACAATGCCGATCCGCCAGCAGCTGCGCCGCCTCGATGCAAAAGCGGCGCAGCTGCTGCTGGTCGCTCGTGGACGAGACGCACATCATCAGGTCACCCCAGGCCGATCCACCCTGCAATCATTGGCGAGAACTTGACGATCAGGCCGGCGAAGACCACTGAAACGATCGCGATGAGCTTGATGAGGATATTCAGGGACGGGCCTGATGTGTCTTTGAAGGGATCGCCGACGGTGTCGCCCACGACGCTGGCCTTGTGGGCGTCCGAGCCCTTGCCGCCGAGGTTGCCCTTTTCAATCCACTTCTTGGCGTTATCCCAGGCCCCTCCGGCATTGGCCATAAAAATGGCCACCGCAAAGCCGCTGGTCAACCCGCCGACCAGCAAACCCATCACGCCGCCGACGCCGAGGATCAATCCGACCACGATCGGCACAATGATGGCCAACAGCGACGGGACGATCATCTCCCGCTGCGCCCCAGCGGTCGAGATCTTCACGCACTCGGCGTAGTCCGGGTACTGATGGCCCTGGACATCGACCTTGATCGGCCAAGTGGTGGGGTCGGCAATGTCCGCTTCGCTCATGCCCTGCTTCCTGAAGGCATCGCGCATGATGGCGAACTGACGCCTCGCCTCGTTCATCATGCGATACGCGGCCCGGCCGACCGCTTGCATCGTCATCGCGCAGAACACGAACGCCAGCAGCACGCCGAGAAATATCCCGCCGAGCACCCGCGGGTTCATCAGCGAGACGTCGTAGAACGCGAGGACCTGCTCAATTCTCGCCCGATCGGCCGGGGCTATCTGGACGGTGTATCCCTCCAGCTCGACCGCGAAGGTGTTGGTCATCTCATCGAGCCCGCTGTCAAAGGCGAATGTCTGGCCGACGTGGAGGAACTCGCTCAGCGCCAATCGCATCTTGCCGGTGGCCAGGAGCAGACCGCCGAAGAGAGCATGATCCTCGTCTCGGCTGGCGATCGTGAACAGCCCGGACCCGCGGTACTGCGCCACATACGCGCTGGTGTTCCCGTCCAGCAGCGCCGCGGCGTCGATCCCATCCTTGAGCTGGCGGTTGAGATTATATTGCACCACGGAGATATACGCGGCCAACAGCGCCAGAGCGGTCAGCGCCGCCGAGCCGATGGCGAAGCCTTTGCCGGTGGCGGCGGTGGTGTTGCCCAGCGCGTCGAGCATGTCGGTGCGCTCGCGGACGAACGGCGGTTGATTGGTCATCTGGGCGTTGCCGCCGGCGTTGTCCGCGATCGGGCCATAAGCGTCCGTGGCCAGCGTAATGCCGAGAGTGGAGAGCATACCGACGGCCGCGATCCCCACGCCGTACAGGCCCAGCAGGAAGTTCTGCCCGCCGCCGGCGAAGTTGAACGCGCAGATGATCGCTACGACGATCGTTGCAATCGGCACCCAGGTGGAAATCATGCCGACCGAAATGCCGGAGATGATCACCGTTGCCGGTCCGGTCTGGGTCTGCTGGGAGATCAACTGCGTCGGTTTGTGCTCGTAGCTGGTGTAGTATTCGGTGGACCAGGCGATGACCAGGCCCGCCACCAAGCCGGTGACGATCGATCCCCACAGGCGCAGACCCGCGATGCCGAATCCCGTCAACGGCTGAACATCTCTCAGCAGGAGGTAGAACAACCCGGCGGCGGCAATGGCAATGATGCCCGAGGCGGTCCACACGCCCAGGTGCAGGCTCTTGAGCAGTTGGCTGAACGAGGCGCCTTCTTTGGCCCGGACGACACCGATGCCCGCGAGCGAGGCGATGATGCCGACGCCGGCCAGGGCCATTGGCGCCACGGCGAGTTTGACCGCCAACGAGTCGGCCTGGTCCCCGCTGGCCAGGCTGAATGCCGACGCTGCCCCCAAGGCCATCGAGGCCAAGATTGACCCGTAATAACTTTCGTACAGATCGGCCCCCATCCCCGCGACGTCGCCGACGTTGTCGCCCACGTTGTCCGCAATGGTGGCGGGGTTTCGTGGATCGTCTTCAGGTATACCGGCTTCGACCTTGCCTACGAGGTCTGCTCCCACATCAGCGGCCTTGGTGAAGATGCCCCCGCCGACGCGGGCGAACAGCGCCTGCGTCGAAGCGCCCATGCCATAGCTCAACATGATGGTGGTGATGTCCACCATCGTCATTGATTCCGGGGCGAAGGCATTCCATAGCCCGAACCACACCGACACATCCAACAGGGCGAAGCCGACCACCACCAGGCCCATGACCGCTCCAGCCCGAAAGGCGACGGTCAGCCCTTCGTTGAGCGACTGCTTGGCGGCAAAGGCAGTCCGGGCCGAGGCGTGGGTCGCCATCCTCATGCCCAACCACCCGCAGGTGCCCGAAAACAGGCACGCAAACAGCACACCGACCGGCGTCATCAAACTCTGGATGCCCGTGACTCCCAACAAGATGAGGATGGCTAGCAGCACCACGAATACCGCAGCGACGACCTTGTACTGTCGCTTCAGATAGGCCATCGCTCCATCGCGGACCGCTTGGGCGATCTCGATCATCAGAGGCTCGCCTTCGGAATAGGACATGACCTTTCGGCTGAGCCAGAAGGCGGCGGCTAGCGCTGCC
>JAPUKX010000085.1 GCA_027295435.1 Planctomycetota bacterium
CCGCATGCGAAGGTGATGATCCATCAGCCCTACGGCGGCGTATCCGGCCAGACCACCGATATTCAGATCCAGGCCGAGCAGATCATCAAAGCCAAGCAAACCCTCAACGAGATTATCGCCAAACATACGGGCCAGTCGGTCGAGCAAGTGGCCAAAGACGGCGAGCGCGACAAATACTTCACCGCCCAAGAGGCGAAGGACTACGGCCTGGTTGATGAAGTATTCAGTCCTGACGACGCCAAGAAGAAGAAATGAACGCACGAATCCCGTCCATCGCAGATTGCTGAGTCATCAAATGTCCACGCTCGTACCCATCGTCATCGAGAAGACCGGCCGCGGCGAACGCGCCTACGACATTTATTCACGCCTGCTGAGCGACCGCATTATTTTTCTAGGTGGTCCGGTGGGCGATGAGGTTGCGAATCTCGTCGTCGCTCAACTGCTGTTCCTAGCGAACGACGACGCCAAAGCCGACATCAATTTGTACATCAACTCGCCCGGCGGGAGCGTCACGGCCGGCCTCGGCGTCATCGACACCATGCGTTTCGTGCCATGCGCGGTCGCCACGTACATCATCGGGCAAGCCGCCTCGATGGGGTCGCTGATCGCGTGCTCGGGGGCCACCGGCAAGCGCCACACACTCCCCTTCGCCAAGAATCTCATGCACCAGCCGATGGTGTCAGGCGTCTTGGAAGGCCAGGCCACCGATATCGAAATCGAAGCGCGCGAGATGCTGCGGCTTCGTGACATCATCTATAGCATCTACGCTGACCGGAGCGGGCAGTCACACGAACGGATCGCCGAAGATTGCGAGCGGAACCACTGGCTCAACGCCGAGGAGATGCTCGAGTACGGACTGGTCGACCGGATCCTCGAACGAGCGCCCGCCCCTCCAAGCGACAAGAAGTGACCCCCGCCTGCCAACGGCTCGGCGCAAATGGGGCGGACGACTCCCGTTTCACCTTCGAGCAGACTCAGCGGCGCGGCGCGACCCTGACGGCCCGGGCGAGGGTGTGTACACTTGGGCCGTGATGCCCCACCGCACACCGCATCACGGCTTGGCGATGCTCACAGCGACGCTGTTCTTGACCGCTTGCATGGGACAGCGGGAGGTTGCCCAGGAGAACGATCGGCTGCGGGAACGGGTCCTGGAACTGGAAGCCCAGCTCCTGCGCAAAACGCGAGAGAGCGCGGAGGCGCAAGCCAGGCTCCAACCCCCCGAGTCCCCCGCTGCCGCCGTCCGCCAGGACGTGCAAGCCAACACGCCGTACGTGGCCGAGATCACAATCAGCCGGATGAGCCACGCCCGAGATACGGATGGCGACGGTGATCTGGACGAATTGCTCGTTTACATCGAGCCGGTCGATGGATGGGGCCGGTTCATGCAGATTGTCGGGACCCTGTCCGTCCACGCCGCGGTCCTCCCGCCGGATGCCGACGCCCAGACGATCGGGCGAGTTCAGCTTGACCCTGGCGACCTTCGCCGAGCGTACCGCTCAAGCTTCACGGGAACCCACTACACGGTGACGGTGCCGATCACCACCGCCAAGGGTCTCGACGCAGCCGGCTGTGTTGTCTACGCGGAGTTTGTGGATGGGGCTACGGGCCTGTGCTACGTTGCCGAGCACGGGATCGGCCTGACGGCGCCGTGATGGGGCGTGGCGTGCGGGTGGAAGGTTGAGGTCTCCGAGGCGCCCCAACGCAAGACCGATATACTGTTAGGCCATGCGGAATGTCCTGGTGAGAGTTTCGTTCCTCGTGACGTTGGGTGTCGGCGGCTGCCAGCAGGCTCTTTTCCCGAAGAACGCCCCCCGAACACAATTCGAGGTACACGAGCGCATGCGAAACCCCTACATCCAGTTGGAGGAGCCGGATGAGTTCGGCAAGCCGCAACCTGCACTTCGAACGCGGCTGTTGCGGCGGTACTGATCCGGCAGTCCGATAGCAGACGAAAAGCCGCGCGCGTCACCCAAACTCAAACCATTATCCAAGGTTCTGCACCTAAAGAACCCGATATGTCTCATGTCTCGGGGGGACAGGACGTGCACGGCTTGCCAAGGAACGGCTCAACCCAACGAATGCCACGGCCATCACGCCGCACTCGCGTCGTCTGGTTGAGCTTCCTAACGGCGATCACCCTCGTAACCGGCCTGCTCCTTCTGGGGGCCGGAGACCATCACGGCGGGGGGCGCGGATATCTGGTGGTCGTGCCCGACGTACTCCCGGACGCTCAGACTCTCAATCCAATCTTCGAAACCGCCGCCCCGCTGGATCGGAACCGGTGGCGCGGAATCATCATCCATCACTCCGGTGCGCCGGCGGGGGACGCGGAATCGATGCGCCGACGCCACCTCGGCTTCGGATACCGGAGCATGGGATACCATTTCCTTATCGGAAACGGCAACCGGTTGGGCGACGGCGTGATCCATGTCGGAGACCGATGGGTCAACCAGCAGCCGGGTGCTCATTGCATCGGGCCGGACGGCGACTATCACAATGAGTACACCATCGGAATCGCCTTGATCGGCAACGGCGACCGCCGGCCGTTCACGGATCGTCAGATCACCAAGCTGATTCGGCTCGTGCAGCAGCTCCAGCGAGAATTGAATCTGCCCGCCACCGCCGTGCGACTCCATCGGGACGTGGCGCAGAACCTGACCAGCAGCCCGGGCGAATTCTTCCCGGTGGGTCAGTTCGAGCGGCAACTGCTCAAGCTACCCCATTGATATGGGCCGTGCAGCCAACTAGGCTACCGCAAGGGGATGAAATCACCCGCCGCCGCGGCGTTGGAGGCTGAAGGATCCCCCGCTGGGTCTCAGCGGATGGTAGTCTATGTCGATCGAGCCCGGAGCCGACGCCGAGCCGCTGGAGCCGGGGCAGTTCACTATCGAACGCATGCAGACGCTTGCGCAATGTCGCACCAAAACCAAATTGCTGGCTATCGCATCTTGGCGAGGATCGGAAACGGAGCCGCGTCAGAGCTGTACGCAGTGCAGGATCGCAAGACCAAGCAAGTCTGGGCTCTAAAGCACGTCATCAAGCAGGTTGAGAAGGACCAGCGGTTCCTGGATCAGGTGAAGCAGGAGTTTCTGGTCGGATCGAAGCTGGAGCACACCAACATTCGGGCCATCCAGCGCCTGATCAAGCATCGCAAGATGTTCAAGGTCGTGGGGGTCACGCTGCTCATGGAGCTGGTGGACGGGACGACGCTCGATCAAAATCGCCCCCCAACCCACGCGCATGCGGTGCGACTTTTTCACCAGGTCGCGCTGGGGCTGGCCCACATGCACGCGCACGGCTATGTGCACGCCGATATCAAGCCCAGCAACATCCTGGTCACTGACCGCGATCAGGTGAAGATCATCGATCTGGGTCAGGGCTGTCGCACGGGAACCGTCAAGAAACGGATTCAAGGCACGCCCGGGTACATGGCCCCGGAGCAGGCCCACCGTCAAGCGATCACGCCAAAGACCGACATCTACAATCTCGGAGCGACCATGTATTGGGTGCTGGTTCGTGAGGTCATTCCGACCGCACTGCCGCCAAAGGACGAGGTCGACAGTCTCTTCACCGGGGCGTTGGATGCCGACATGGTCAAGCCTCCGAC
>JAPUKX010000086.1 GCA_027295435.1 Planctomycetota bacterium
TCCTACATAACTTGAAAAAACCAAGCCCGATCCATCAGGCTTGAGTTTCGCTACAAAAGCGTTTTGGGTTCCGTAGAACCCGCCACCCGAGCCCTTGTATTCAGTCTGGAATGCCCCCTCGGTGACCGGGAATCCGGGACCACATCGACCGGCCACATAGACATAACCTTTTGCGTCGACCTCGACGGCATAGGCTCGGTCATAGTTCGGCCCGCCAAGGTAGGTCGACCAGACCAGTTTTCCCGTTGGACTGAGTTTGGCGACAAAGGCATCGCAGTTGCCGTGCCCGCCCAGCGCGTTGCCGCCCTCCGTAAATTTCCGGGCATACACACCCGCCGTGGTGGGAAAGTCCTTGGATGCCGTCCCTCCCACCACATAAACATTGCCTCGGTTATCAACACACACATCTCGGGCATGGTCCCACATGCTTCCTCCCAGGTAGGTTGAGAAGGAAAGCTCATACTGTTCTTCTGCCGCCGAGGGCGAACTCCACGACGCTACGAAAACGAAACTCCACGCAAACGCATATTGAGATCTTCTTTGCATTGCCGCATTTCCTAATTGATCATTCAAGAGCCGAACCGGTGATTGAATGGCATTCCGTTGAGCCAAGTATCTGGACCATGCTATGCGGATTTCCGTGTAGCCCGGCGATTGCCGTCTCCGATGCGCGCTCCATGGCGCGTTGATCTTCGATCCAGGCGGTAACTATGATGACAATTACCGCGACCACCAAAGTGAGCCACTGTGCGATCGACATCTTCTCGTCCCGACGTGTGACGCGTGTCATCTTGCCGACCAGCCAATGTTCCTGGCGAAAACGATAACGGTTGGCGAGGACCGCGGCGACAAGCATATAAGCGCCGATCTCCCATGGTCCGGTTGCCAGGAACACAGCCAGGTTCGGCGGCAGTGCCTGCGGCCGCGGATTGCTAAAGGAATTCGTGCCGAGGAAGATCCCGAAGAGCATGAAGTTCCCGAGGCCGAGAAGATATGCAAGGGACAGGCGGTGAATCGCCAAGAGTGAGAGAAGCGGAACGACGACGAATGCAATCACACCGTTCCAAATGAGCGCCAGCAGCAACACGCCGACGTTTTCCGGCAGCAGATCGGAGACGAACCCCGCGCCGGTCTTGCCACGCAGCACGCCCTCAGGCAGCAGGAAATAGCCGATCGCCCAAGCGAGATACATGCAGACTAGGCCGGTGGTCAAGCTGCTAACGATGCGGCGGAGAAGTTTGTCGCTTTGTAGCCAGTCGATGAGCATGGTCATTTCAATTGTTCTACTGATCGATAAGGTCAGTGAGGTGTTGATCGAGTTCCTGTGTGTAGATAAACGTATCAGAGTAACCTTTTGATTTTCCTTAGCCGACAATTTCCATTTGCCCTTCGCCCGGCTCCACCGCCGAGCTTTCTGAGCAGGAGTGGAACGCTCCCATCCGGAAACGAAAGTCGCAGTCGTCTGCTTCTAGGATATCTGTCTTTGACGTTGACGGTAGTCAACTACCTAGCTGTCAGCTACCTAGTGGACACCCAGCAAGGTGAGCATTCTCTCTCCGCCTTGAAATCGCCAACATCTGGCCTATGCGACCGAGTCCTGCCGCAAGCCGCCGACCTGGAGGCCCTTTCGGACCGCTTGGTCAGCTGCGCCGCCTCATCGAGATAACAGCACGGGAATGAACCGGCGTCCGTAGGCCTTGTTGACTCCCGGCGCGCCGGGATCCATGTCGAGGATCGACTTCTCCATCGGGCCGTGTTGGCGGACTCGATCCACCCATTGGCCGGGCATCCCCATCAAGGCGGTGAGCAGCGCCAGCAGATCGAGAATGCCCACGATACTGTCGCCGTTGATATCGCCAAGTATGGAGACCTCCACGGTGAAGTTGAATGCGGATTCACCGGCGATGAAGTCGTCGGCCATATCGAACGCGTCGGCGGCCAACCGCCGGGCGGTGGATTGAAGGCGATTCGCAGCTCCATGGCACAATCGACTTCGACATTGACAAGAACGCGGATGCTTGAAGCGTCCGCGCTGGCGGTCAATGTGGGCAAAGGCCAGGCCTACCCCCGGCTGAGCGTTGATCGGCCGAGGACTCAGACCGTCTCGCGGGCCAGGTACTTGCGGTCGATGATCGCCTCGGCCTCGGAGGCGCTGAGCGGCTTCGAGAATAGGTAGCCCTGGCCGTAGTCGCAGTCCAGGGCGAGGAGCTGGGCCAGTTGCTCGGGCGTCTCAATGCCCTCCGCGGTCACCTTCATGTCCAGACTGTGGGCCAGGGTCACGATGGTGTGGACGAACGCGGCGTACTCCCGGTTGGGTCCCATGGTCGTGACAAACGCGCGGTCGATCTTGAGCACATCAAGTGGGAATTTGTGCAGACAGCTCAACGACGACAGGCCGGTGCCGAAGTCGTCCATGTGCAACTCGATACCCAACTGCTTGAGCTGCCGCAGCACCTCGATGATGTGCTCGGGATTGTCCATGATCACGCTTTCGGTGATCTCCAGTTTCAACTGCGGGCCGTCAATGCCCGTGGTCCGTAGAAGGCGCCGCACCTCCTGCACGAATCCCGGCTCCGCCACCTCCCGCTTGGAGACGTTGACGCTGATTGATAGCGCGCGTTCGGGAGGCAGTTGCGCGTTCCATGCTTGCAACTGCATGCAGGCCTCGCGCAGCACCCACCGGCCGATGGGGACAATCAGGCGGGTCTCCTCGGCTACAGGGATGAACTCGGCGGGGGGAACGGTGCCGCGGTCGGGGTGTTTCCAACGGATGAGGGCCTCGAAACTGCTGATTTGCTGGGTGGCCAGATCCACGATCGGTTGGTAAACAAGCTGAAACTGTCCTTGCTCGATCGCGGCGCGAAGCTCGTTTTCCAACTGCAACCGAGCCATGGCCTCGGTGTGCATGGCCTCGTCGAAGACCTCGTGACGGGCCTTGCCCGCCACCTTGGCCCGGTACATGGCGGTGTCGGCGTCTCGCAGCAGGTGCTCGGCCATCTTGTGCTCGCCCTGATCCAGTGCAATCCCGATGCTGGCGCTGATGACCACCTCCTGCCCTCGCAGCTTAAACGGCACAGACAACTGTTTTTGGAGCCGTTCCGCGACGACCACGGCGTCGCTTGGTTTGCTGAGGCCGTCGAGGAGGATGACGAACTCGTCGCCGCCAAGGCGGGACGTGGTGTCCTTGTCGATGCGCACGACGGTATCCAAACCGCGCAGACATGTGACGAACCGTTGTGCGGCCTGGACAAGCAGTTCATCACCCACAATGTGCCCGAGGCTGTCGTTGATCACTTTGAAGTTGTCGATATCCAAGAAGAGTACGGCGTACAGATAGCCCGATTGCCTCTTCCCACGCTCAAGGCACTGCCCCAGGCGATCCAAGAGCAACGCCCGATTGGGCAGGTCCGTGAGCGTGTCGTGTAAGGCATCGTGCCGAAGTCGTTCCTCGATCTGGTGACGTACGGCGGCTTCCCGCTCAAGCCGCTCTTTTTGGTGCTCAAGCTCCGCCGTGCGTTCCCACACCTTGAACGTGAGAGTTTCTTTCTGGCGCTCGAGCTCCGCCGTGCGTTCCCGCACGTTGGCCTTGAGCGTTTCGACGAAGCGGGCCAGCATTTCGCCGAGCGTCTTGAGCTCGGCCGGTCCCCCATGGTCTAGGTTCGGCAACGTTTCCTGCCCTGCAATGGCGTTGATGGCCGCGTCGGCCAGCACTTGCACCGGTCGAACCAGGCGGCGCATCGTCCAATGCCGAACACGCTCGATGACGGCCAGATAGAGGAGGCAGATCACGCCGATGGTGAGCATGATGAATCTGCGGTGCCGAGCCAGGGCTTGAGCAGAGCTTTCGGCCGCGCTGACAGCGCTGCGCTCAAGTTCACTGAGGCGTTGCAGGTACTGCTCAGCGGTGGCACGGAGCTGGATAAGGTGATTTGTCACTGCCTGCCCGGAGGCGAGGCCGGCCGCAATCTCTTGGCTCTGGTCGATCATCTTTCTCAACGGCTCGAGCGCCCCATCCACGGGTGCGATATCCACAATCAGCGATGCGTGACGAAGCCCAATGAGATCAGCGAGGCATCGCTCGATGCCCCGGTCCACGATCACGAAGCTCTCATGGGGCGAATCGACGGTGAGCGTGTCGATCGCGTCCCGCAGTTCCTGGCCGTAGCTGGCGAGTGTCTCGATCTGCTGCTGCTGCTCGGACGCCTTTGCCGACTGCTGGGCTGCCTGCTCCAGCCCTACCAGCAGGATGCCGACGGCCAGGGCCAGGCCAATGGCGCCGGCGATGGCCACGAACAGGATGACAGAAACGTGACTTTGGATTTTCATAGAGTCTCAGCGATCTGTGCGCGGGCACCGGGATTGGCGTGTCGATCGAGTCAGTGCGCGGGGCGAGGCAAGCTGGGTGGCGCGTCGCTGCGGTCCGCCCGTCGAGCGCCGTTATCGGCCATCCTGGTCAGCGACTTGACGCAAGCGACATTTCCCATATGACCTTCGCCCGACTCCACTGCCGAGCTTTCCGAGCACGAGTGTTACACGCCCCCCGGAAACCCAAGTTCCAGTCGCTTGCTTCTGTCCGGAATCGACGGTCACAGGCCGAGTCCTGCCCCAAGACGGCGGCCTGGAGGCCCTTTCGGGCCGCTTGGGAAGGGGTAGGGACAGATTGACATCGCAGACCCCTCGTCGTTTGTTGGGTTGGTGAGCGGTTCGCACCTGTCATATCGACGCCGACCCGGCGGTCGCGCTGCGAGTGACGAATGATTGTGTGTGGAAGATACCCGCTCGCTCAGGACCCGGCGGCTCGCTGCTGATACCTCGATGCCCTGATGCCTTGATGTCTTCTTCCTACGGACACGGCCCCCAGTTCGCCAGCCCGCCGCGGCGGGTCAGCAGGTCGAGGATGCCGCCGGTCCCGTCGGCCAGATCGCTTACGAACACCGGCCCCGCTGCCCTAGCAGGATTCCCAGGTCGTCAATCGGCACGCTGGAAAGCCATGGCACCGCACCATCACGCGGATCGTCGGAGCCACTGTTGCTCGCGCTTCGTCGTGTATTTGTTAATGATGTCCTGCTGCCGCCCGAAGTCCTCGGACAATTCAGGATCAAATTCGATGCCATAGTGGATCCTTGCCCCGACGAGTCGCCGGTAGCGGATGCTGCCAATCAGGTAAACGCAACAGCGGCAATTCGGCAACTGCATGGAGAATCCGACCCTCGTGGTTTCTACAAATGCGGCATCCAATTCGGCCTCAAGACTGACGGCGGCGCCGATCGCCGAGAAGTTCTCCAGCCGGACCTCCACGGGCGGCTCTCCCTGACCAGCCGTTAAGGTCACTCTCACGAGGTCATCGGGATCGGGAATCACGCGCAACATTTTGCGGCGGTTGAAATACTGGCGGAAAGTCAGACACAGGTGGGCGTCAAGCTGCTCCGGGTGGAGAAAACGAAAGCCGTAGCGACGAGCGCCTGCTTCCTCGGTGCGGTGCTGGACCCTCACCGCAACCCTCAAAGGTTCGTTGAACTTCTCCGAGGTGAAAACGAGATCGATCTCCTGGCCAAGGGTCAAGTTCGGCCAGTTCGGTTGCGGGAAACAGACACCGACGCCGCAGGCACTCGTATCAACCATGCGGCCCACGAATGGTGAGCCCCCCGGATTGTGCATCGTCGCCACCAGG
>JAPUKX010000087.1 GCA_027295435.1 Planctomycetota bacterium
TGCTTTGCAAGCAAGAGGTCACCGGTTCGAGCCCGGTACGCTCCACTAGAAGAATGGGCCGCCGGGGCTGGTCGCCGCGACACAGCGAGGTCGATGATCGAGGACGGCCTGATGCGCAAGCATCACTGGTTGGCTCTTGCCATCGTGAGCCTGCTCGGCGCATGCGCTGCGAGCCCCACCGGTCCGGCGAGGCCGGCGCGCATCAATCACCTTGCCTTCTTCAAGCTCAAGAATCCCGCTGACGCTGATGAGCTGGTCCGAGATTGCGACAGGAAGCTCGCAACGATCCGGGGCGTTGTATCTTATTACGCGGGCAAGCACCTTGATGTCGGGCGAGCCACGGTTGACGGCGATTACGACGTGGGGCTCTACCTCGGGTTCATGACCGAAGCCGACTACGCCGGGTACATCCAGCATCCAGCGCCTATCGAGGTGGTGAGGAAGTGGCGGCCACGCTGGCGATGGATCCGCGTGCACGATGTGCTTGACCGAACGCCGTAATCCCGATTGTCCATCGCCTCGATCGACTCCATTGCGGCCGTCGATCCACCCCAGCGAAGATCAGCGTCCTGGAATGAGCCGCTCGTCGTCCGCAGCGAACGGTCAACCCGGCTGCTTCAGCGTCACGTTATCCTGATCGTGATTGATGCCTTGGCGGTACGTGACCTCGTAGCCCAGATCCCTTGGCTTTGCCGGTTCGATCCGGGCGGTGAACTGAGGGCTGTGGTAGTCGTGCAGCTTGGGGCTCAGCTCGCTCGTGAAGATGACGTGACCCCGCAACGTCAGCCGGATCTCCACGTCGATCGGCTGGTCGCGGTAGTTGCGAATGCGCTCGACCCACTGCTCGTGATCGTCCCACCCGGCGACGGGATAATTGTTGCGGATCTGCGGCCCCTGCTCACGGCTGAAGTATTTCCTGCCTTTCGTGTCGCGGAACCAGAAGTTGTCGCGCCAGCTTCTCAGTCTGAGGCGCTCGTGGACGACCTCCGGGTCGCGCCCCAGGTTCAGCTCAATCTCCTGTCCGATCGGAACATACTTGGTGTGGTAGGCGGTGAGGAACGAAAGCCCGTCGCGCCCGTTATCGCGAAAGAGGCGCACCATGCCGTCGGGCAGCGGGGTGGTCCCGAGGCTACTTGCTTCGTCGTTGCGAAGGATGTAGAGCCGCACGAGCTGCTGGCCGTATTCAGCGGGACGGTAGCGGTACTTGATCTCAAATGGCACGGCCTTACCCTGGAAGAGGCGCATGCGCTTCGACCAGGTGTGCTTGATGGTCTCGGTGCCTTCGATGGTGTAGATGAAGTACTCCGAGAGGCCTTCCTTGATGATTTGCTTCGGGGAGGCAGCGGCCTCGGCGATCCTGCCGGCGACAGCGTCCTGAAGCTCACTGCGCGCCTTGGCCGCTAGCCGACGAAAATCCTTCTCGTTCTCGCGGTAGGCGCGGGCGTCATCGGCCGAGATCACCCCTCGCCGGGCCAGATCTGTCACCTTCTCCACCAGATTGATCTCGCCGACGACCAGACGCATCTGGGCGCTCTGATAATCCTCGCCCGAGTTGTTGGTGATACGCACGAAGCCCTCGAACGACATCTGCTCTTCGGCCACATCACTGACACAGACATAATCCGCGGCCCAGGTGATGCCGCTGGTGAAGTAGGTAATCTCCACCATGGCGTCACCGTCGAACTCGCTGGCAACGTTCCAGTACAGCATCTGCGGCTTATCGTGCGGGTAGGTGGTATCCAGGACATCCAGCTTGTCCGCGTGTGTGAGGAAGCGAAGCTCGACGCTGCTCGGATCGATCAACGTGTTCGCCCACGAGAATTGCAGGGGATTGACGCCCCGAGCGAAGGTGATGTGCCGTGTCTCGCGGACAAGGGTGAGATCCTCGCTGTTGTAGATGGTGAGTTGCACCGTGTCCCGAACGGGAACGGTGGAGACATCCACGTTGCCGGCAAATGAAGCCGCTGCGCATAGATTCACAGCGACGCCTGTCACGAAGAGATGACGCGTGTTGGTGGCGATCATCGTTGGTGTCCTTAGGGTTGGGCCAGATATGCTGATCGGCGCCGCTCTTCCCGAGCGCCACCACTCACCATTCGTTCTTGATAATGACGTGCAGGGTGTGGACCTGCTTGACGGCCTTTTGATCCGCGCCACGCGGCGGCAACGTGACGTGAAACACCGGCCGATCAGCCGTGGACGTTTCACGGTCGATGTGCTGGAGTGTGCCCTCTCGACCAAGCTCCCACTCGACCTGCCGGCCGGTGTCGCCGTGGATTTCCGTACGCAGCGCCGGCATCGATTCTGCGATATCGAGCACGACCGATTGGTCCTTAAAGTTCTCGATTTCGAACTTGACGATGACGTTGTAGTCATAGAGCCGGCCGAGGACGCGCTTCTGCATGCGGCGCTCGATTGTGCGCTTGACGACGATGTCCTTGGAAACGCCGAGGTACAGCGTCATCTCATCATCGCGCGGGGTGAAGGGAGCCCAATCTTCGCCGAGGAATGCAATGGTGCCCCGGCCATCGTCCTGGAAGATTCGCGCCTTGCCGGGCATGAGCGGGAATTCACCGAGCCCGTTGTCGGTATCATTCTTTAGAACGTAATGCATAGGGATGCGCAGCTGCTTCTTGCCCGCATCAAGGTAGCCATAGCGGGCAAGGTCGGCGATATAGGTCTTTTTGATGGGAACGTCGTCGAACCTGCTCAACAGCAGGCGCTTGGTTTCGTTGACGCCGATAGGCCGCTCGAGCCGCTCGCCGAATCCGGCCCACATCCCCGCGGAGCCGAACTCCTCATTGGCGTTGTTGTGAAGCTGAAGGTACTGCCAAAGCGTCAGCGACCGTTCATCGTTGGCCGCGATGGCGCGATATGCGAACGACTTGTCGAGTTGGCCAATGATGTAGCTGATGCGCACACGCGTTGAACCGGCCTCGGGCGAGTACACCTGCCAGGTCAGTGCGTTCTCACCCGGTGGATAGGAGACCGAAAGCACTTTTATATTCTTCGGGTCGGTCAGGCATCGCAGTTGGATGCTGCTCTTATCGATGTTCGTGTTCGCCCAGGCGAAGACGACTTCGTTGGTGCCCCGGGCGAGGGGGATGGTCCGCTCCTCCTGCACGAGCGTGGCATTGGGGTTGTCGAGCTGTATCTCGACCCGCTCACGCGGAGGCAGCGTAATGAGCTTGACGCCGGCTGATGCTCGACCGGCCAGCACCGTGCCGAGGGCGATCCAGATCGCGAGTGCTTCTCGCCATGGAAAGGGAAGGTGCATGTTTCGATCTCCCAGGGGTGGGGCGGTCCGATTGTTCGTGTCGCAACGGCCGGCGGATGATCATCGGCGGCCTGAGACACCGCATCTCATCGTCATTGCCAAAGACCTATGGCCGGCCGGCGTGGCGCGCACCGTAAAGATCGGTGAAATTGTCGCCCGACTTACCGATTCCCGGCACACCGCGTCACCTGCACGCGGTACTGAACCGCCGCCGCGCTATTGCGTTATCGGATGCATGGCGTGCGATCGGCCGGTGGGCCCGGCAACCGTTCGACGCGCTGGGCGCAAGTGATTATCGTGCGATAGAGAACCTGCGGCGTAGGGCCGCCCCCTCGCGAATACCCCCCATTAGGAGAACAGCATGCATCTCGCTCATGGGCCCGTTTTGGTGTTCATCGCCTTGTCTACCCCGACGGTCGCCCAGCACGTTGAGGTTGAGTCGTTCGTTTTGGACAACGGCATGGAGTTCCTGCTCGTCGAGCGAACCGAGCAGCCCAACAGTATCGCCGCCGGCTGGGTGGCGAAGGTCGGCAGCGTCAACGAGCGCCCCGGTATCACCGGGATCAGCCACTTCTTCGAGCACATGATGTTCAAAGGGACCAGGACCATCGGCACCCGTGATGCCGATCTCGACGCCGAGTACATCGCCGGCCAAGAGGCGATCAAAGGCCAGCTCAACGAGCTGATCTGGACCGTGCAGTACCAGCGCTTCCGCCGCGGCGAGATTGACGATCCGTGGAATGCCGCCAACGACACCGACCAGATGCGAACATTGCGGGCAGAGCTACGCGAGCTGGCCGAGAAACACCGCGACATCATCGTCAAGGACGAGTACTCCGAGGTATACACCAAGCTCGGCGGGTCGAGCATGAACGCGTTCACCTCCGAAGACCTGACCTTCTACTTCGTCAACGTGCCAAGCAACAAGTTCGAGCTGTGGGCGTGGATGGAGTCGGATCGGCTGTACGATTCTGTGTTCCGCGAGTTCTACGCCGAGCGCGACGTCGTCCACGAAGAGCGCCGCCTGCGGACCGAATCCACCCCAACCGGCAAGTTCCGCGAACAGTTCAACGCCATGTTCTGGCAGTCCTCGCCGTATGCCTGGCCGGTCATCGGTTGGCCGAGCGACCTCAACAGCTACACCCGCAAGGAAGCACAGCGGTATTTCAATATCTACTATCGCCCGAACAATCTGGTCGGGGTGGTGGTCGGCGATTTCCAGGCCAGCGCGATCAAGCCGATCATCCGCGAGTATTTCGGGAGGCTTTCGCGCGGCGAGGCCAATCCGCCGGCCGTGGTCACACTTGAGGTTGAACAACGGGCCCAGATGCGGATGGACGCCCAGTGCGACTGCCAGCCGCAAGTCGAGGTCCGTTACCACACGGTGCCGTTTGGCCACGTTGACAGCTTCGCACTGGAGCTCATGGCTGAGGTTCTCAACGGGCGAACCGGACGACTCTACAAGGCAATGGTGGAAGGCCAGGAGATCGCCTCATCCGCTTCCGCCGGCGCTGACGGTCGCAAATACGCCGGGGCCTTTTCGTTTCGGGCCCAGGTCAAAGGCGACGCTGATCCACCGCAGTTGGAGGAGGCGTGGTACGAACAGCTCGCCCGACTCCAGGAAGAACCAGTCCCTCAGCGAGAACTGCAAAAGGTCAAGAACCGGATCGCCGCCAACGCATACCGCCGGCTGCAGAGTAACTTCTTCCTCTTGATCCAGTTGGGGTTGTTTGAAGGGATCGGCGGTTGGGAGTACATCAACGAGAGCCCCGCCAAGCTCCAGGCTGTCACCACTGACGACATCACGCGGATCGCCAACACCTACTTCGACAAGTCCAATCGTGCCGTGGCTCTCTACACTCGCAAAGCAGGCTTGGAGCCCCAAGACGTCGAACTGGCGGCATTGGACGCCCCAACCCGCGACCGCGTTCAACAGCAGGTGAACCAGTTACTGAAGGTCAAAGACCTCGGCCGGCTCCAAATGATGGCCGCAATGATGGAAGGCATGATGGACCAGGTCCCGCCCGACGATCAGGCTGCCGTCAAATACGTGGTCAAGAAGATCAAGGAACGAATCGCCGAGCTGGAATCATCGAGCGGCAACTAACCAAGCGAGTGACCAAGCTATGCCAATTCCACAGCCAAGCATCATCGCAATCGGGATTGCCGGCTTGATCGGCCTTGAGGCGATCGCCGACATTCCACCACATCCCCAGCAAATCGTCTTTGCCCCGCTGGTGTTCGAGCCGCCGCAGGCAGGGGAATACCGCCACACGTTGGACAACGGCGTGACGGTGTATCTCGCCCCGAGTCACGAGTTCCCGCTGATCAACATCGTGTTCACGTTCAAAGGCGGGCGGTACCTGGACCCTGCGGACCAGGTGGGCCTGGCCGCGGCCACGGGAGCCATGATGCGCCGTGGCGGCACGACCACCGTCTCGGCCCAAGACATGGACGAAGAGTTCGATTTTCTGGCCGCGAACGCTTCAAGCTCCGCCGGCCTCACACAGTCCAGCGCCTCGTTGAACTGCCTAGCCTCCAACTTCGGCCAATGTTTCGCGCGGTTCATCGACATGGTCCGTAATCCCGGCTTTCAGGAGAGCCGCCTCGCGATCTACAAGCAGGAGACGCTTGAGCAGATGAAGCAGCGCAACGACCACGCGGCCCGAATCCTCTCCCGTGAATGGCGGTTCCTGCTGTACGGCGACAACCACTTCGAGGCCGCATTGCCGACCGAGTCGTCGATCGAGTCGCTGACGGCTGACGACCTACAGTGGATGCATCGGCGAATCTTTCATCCGGGGAATCTGATCGTGGCGGTGACCGGCGACTTTGAGCCGAAGATCATGCTCCAGGAGCTCCAAGATGCGTTTGATGACTGGGCGTTCGGTGAGCCGGTTTCCGATCCGCCGGCCCCGCACACGACGCTTGAGCCGGGCGTATACCACGTCGAGAAGGACATCCCTCAGGGGAGGGTCTCGATCGGCCTGCGCGCAATTCGCCGCGACGATCCCGATTACTTCCCGATGCTGCTGATGAACCGGATTCTCGGCGGGGGCGGGTTTGTCAGCCGCATCGTCAGCCGTGTGCGCAGCGACGAGGGGCTGGCCTACTCCGCACGCTCAGCCATGAGCCCTCGCGTCCACTACCGGGGCGAGTTTCGGGCATCGTTCCAATCCAAGAATCCCACCGTCGCCCTGGCCATGAAGATCATCCTCCAAGAGATCCAACGCATCCGAAGCGAGCCCGTCAGCGACGACGAGCTCGCGACCGCTCAGAACGCTTTGATCGAGACCTTTCCCAGGACCTTTGAGTCCAAGGCCGGCATGCTCAACCTCTTCGTCAACGATGAACTGACCAATCGAGAACCCGACTACTGGCAGACCTACCGGGACAACGTCCGCGCGGTGACCCCGGCCGACATCATGCGGGTTGCGCAGACCTACCTCCTTGCTGATCAAATGGCGATGGTTGTCGTGGGCAAGTGGGACGAGATCGCCTCCGGCGACCTGGAGGGTCGGGCCAACATGAGCGATTTCTTCAGCGGGGCCGTCACCCATTTGCCGTTGCGCGATCCGCTCACGCTTCGGCCGATGAACTAACGGCCTTTGCGTCATTCTCAGCTTCCGCGCTTGGCCAGGATGCGAGACCTGCGACGTTGCGAGGGACGCGCCCGGCGAAACCGTGTTGTCGCCCCCGGTACCCCCCGCGCGTTTCGTGGGCTTGCTTGCGCGTCCGTACTCGCTACATTGCCCGGCCATGAGTAGGAAGCACACGATCACGAGAACGCGCAAACGCCGCAGCCGGCGTACCGCGGCCGCCAGCGACAAGCATGAGCTCTATGAGCTTTCCGTCCAGGAGCCGGAAGCGGAATGCGACTTTATCGACCAGGTATGGAAGGAGCGCCGGCGCCGGCTGGCCCGTCACATCCGCGAGGACTTCTGCGGGACCGCCCTCACCGCCGTCGAATGGGTCAAGCGGCGAAAAACCAATACGGCGATCGGCGTCGATATCGACGCCTCAGTGCTCGCTTGGGCCAAGGCGAAGCTCCCCGAGCGCCTTGATAACGAGCAGCGTCGGCGGCTGACCCTGCGCCGGGCTGATGTTCGGCGGGTCAGAACGCCCGCCGTGGACTGCGTCTTGGCCATGAACTTCAGCTATTTCATCTTCAAGACGCGCGACGAGATGCGCCGGTACTTCAGACGAGTCCATCTGGCATTGGCGAAGGACGGTCTGTTTCTGCTCGACGCCTACGGTGGAAGCGATGCGTTCCTGGAGATCCAGGAGAAGCGCCGTGTCAAGGGGTTCACCTACATCTGGGATCAGAGCCTCTACAACCCCGTCACCGGCGAAGCGATCAATTACATTCATTTCCGCTTTCCAGATGAGACTGAGCTCCGCAAAGCGTTCACGTACGACTGGCGGCTTTGGACGCTGCCTGAACTGCGGGAGCTGCTCACTGAGGCCGGGTTTGCAAAGGTGACGGTCTATTGGGAAGGGACCGACGAGGAGACCGGCGAGGGCGATGACGAGTTCCGCCCCACGACCCGCGGCGAAGCCTGCCCAGGCTGGATCGCCTATCTGGTCGCCCAAGAGTAATCGACCTCTTCGTGTCGCGATCCTTCCAGGTTGAGACACGCACCGCCAGTGACGTTGCGCTAGGGTTGTTCAGTGACCCAGGCGACACTGAATGGGCCAAGCAATACGAGCATCTGAACCATGCCGCCGATCCAGGACCCTCGGTTCTCGAAAGCCCGATGGAACGAAACGCTCCAAGAGCAGCGCGAAGCCACCGAGCGCACCGGCCGCATGGAGTACATCAAGCCGCTGGTGATGTTGGTCATCGGGGGCGGGGTTGTCATGGCGCTGTTGACGTTCGCCGGGAGTGGTGACCCAGACGAGCTCTCGGGGCCCGCCGCGGCGCTACTTTATCCGGTGAGGTTAGTGTTCGCGCTCTTCTTCGGCGTCGCCGGCCTCTGGCTGGCGGCAAAGTTGTGGCTGGGCGGGGTCGGACCGCTGGGGCTGGCAATTCTCCGCCTCGCCGGCATCTACGCGGCCACGGACCTGATCCCCATCATCGCCGCCCCTCTGCAGTTTCTCGGTTGGTTCGTCTATCTAGTTTGCTACGTTGGGTTGTTGGCTTGGCTATTTGACCTGGAGGCCATCGAATCAATGATGCTGGCCTTGATCACTTTTGTGCTGAAAATTCTCGCCGGCTTCGCGATCCTCTCCCTGCTGGGCGGGGTATTCTGACTGCGGCGTTGGCGAGCAGCGGTGAGTGACGGATCCCTCGCCGAGGCGGCGTCCACGCTGACCCCCGTGCCGAATCGCCTACAATCTGCCGCTGAGTCTCCGCTCCCGCCAGACACTGCTGACATTCAGGACACCCCTCCATGCCCGGCATGCTCAACCTCGCCGAAATCGATCTTCCCCTCGCCACGGTGCTCGATGAGCAGCTCGAGGAGGTGGAGCTGATTCTTCAACGGCAGGTGGCCAGCGATCTCTCCGCGGTGAACGCCCTGTGCTGTCATATCGAGCAGTACGGCGGCAAGCGAATTCGCCCGATGTTGGTGCTCCTGTCAGGCCTCGCCGCCGGCCCGCCGCCGTGGGATGGGTCAGCGCTGCGCGAGAAGCATCGCGTGATCGCAGCCGTGGTCGAGATGATCCACCTCGCCACGCTGGTTCATGACGACGTGCTCGACGAGGCCCGGATTCGTCGACGTGTGGCGACGGTCAACCACCTGCGCGGCAACGAGACCGCTGTGATCCTCGGCGATTATCTGATCTCCAACGCCTTCCACCTCTGCTCGTCCCTCAAGGACCCGACGATCAATCTGAGCCTGGGAGAGGTGACGAACACCCTTTGCGAGGGCGAGCTGCTCCAGCTTCACCATCGTGACGACTGCGATCTCGACGAGCAGACCTACCTCGAGATTGCTCGTCGAAAGACGGCGTCGTTGATCGGCGAATGTTGCCGACTCGGGCCGATGCTCTCCGACCACGACGGCTCCGGTTCGATCTGCAGATCGATGCGCAGCTTCGGATTCCAACTGGGGGTCGCCTTCCAGATCCAGGACGATCTGCTGGACATTACCGGCGACGAATCCATCGTCGGCAAATCACTCGGCAAGGATCTGGATTCGGGCAATGTGACGCTGCCTTTGATCCGATATCTCGCCTCCGCCAACCCTGCTGATCGCAGCACAACGCTGCGCCAGTTTGCCCAACGGAACGCAGAGCAACTACGGATTCGGCTGATGGAAAGCGGCGCGGTTCGCAACGCCCAGCGCGAGGCGAGATACCTGGTGGAGCATGCAAAGACCGAGCTCTCCTGTCTTGTGCCCAGCCCGGCCCGGGACCTGCTGGCGGCGCTCGCTGAGGCCGTGATCTCCCGGCGATTCTAAAAGCCGTTGGCTCTTGGCTCTCCTGGGCATTCCTTGAGACTCTGCGGTCAGTCGATCGCCGCGGCTTGGCAACCGCTACTTACTTCGTCGCGGACGACGCCTGCTTGCAATGCAGAATCAGGGCTTCGATCTTTTCGCAGATCGCCGACGCTTGGGCCTCCTCGGCGAAGAGCACGGCTTCAAGCTCGGCGGCGGACTCGCCGATGCCGGCATGGCCGGCTCCCTCGGCCAAGGACGTGAGCTGGCTGGCAAGGATGCGCAGCTGGACCATCTCGCCTGCCTGCCAGGACTCACGAATCAGTTGCGTCTGTGCCTGCAGATCGTTGAGCCGGCGGTCAATGTGATCGCCCGCCGGTCCCAGCGACTCCTTGTTCTGCCCAGCAGGTGGCGACATAGACCATTCATCGGCGCAAGTGCCGCGCAACTTGCCCGCACCCGCGCGGCGTTCTTGATCTCGTTGCAATGCGGACCCCAATCGATGCCGTCAGGGGCGCGATACCGGACGACAGCCGGCCAACGACCGCAGCAGATCCGGCGGCCCGTATCTTCCTGAAGGGGTGAGCCTTCACTGCGTATTCCGCCATGACCGTCGGGGTAATCCCCTGCCAAACTGACCAGCAGCTTGTGCAATAGGGCTCCTTTGAGACCAACCGCCCGGTGGTCGAGCAAAGGAACTGCTTGCGATAGGATCACGCTTCATGTGCGGACGGTATGCATTGACCACGCCGCCGGAGGTTCTGGCCGCTTTGCTTCACCTCCAGCGGATGGAATATGACCTTGTGCCCCGATACAACATCGCGCCGACACAGATGGTTGCAGTGGTCCGAGCCGACGCCGAGCGACGACGTGAGCTGGTCCCGATGCGGTGGGGGCTGATTCCATTCTGGGCGAAAGACCGAACTATCGGAGCACGGATGATCAACGCCCGCAGCGAATCGGCGGCTCTGAAGCCGGCATTCCGCCAGGCGATGCGTCGCAGACGATGCCTCATTCCCGCCAGCGGCTTCTACGAGTGGAAGAAGCTCGGCAAGCGGAAGCAACCGTACTACATTCGGCGCACCGATGATGCGCCGTTGGGCTTCGCGGGCTTGTGGGAATCCTGGAGTGATCCCCAAGGCGGCAAAACGCTTGAATCCTGCACGATCCTCACCACCGACTCGAACGACCTCCTACGGCAAGTGCACGATCGGATGCCGGTCATTCTCGATCCGGATGGATATGACCTATGGCTCGACCCGGACGAAGAGGACCCGCAACGAGTCAGACGGTTGCTGGCCGCTGCGCCGAGTGAGGTCTTCTCGGTCTACCGGGTGCACACACGGGTGAACTCTCCTGGGAATGACGACGCCTCGCTGATCGAACCTCTATCAGCTCAAGACACCCAGGAGCGAGGGTCGCAAGGCTCCAGGCTGCCTATGTAACCGTTTGGAGCGGTTCTACGGCACGGGTGGCCCTGCGGCCACAGAACCCATTCCCGCCCTGAAAATGGGAGTTTGGGGAGCTTGTCAGATACCTAACACATACCTATCATCGTGGCGATGGTGGGTACCCCTTTCAAGATGAAAAGGGCGGGTTCGGTCACGCGGCAGCAGCTGGCGGAAATGATCGAAGCCATCGAGTTTCGCCGAGCCTCCAGGCCCCAGGCGAGCGTGCCGACCGGCTGGGGCGGTACGGCTACGGCGCAAACACTGGCACGGGGAGTGATCCACGAATGGTTTGGACTGACCGAAGCGCCTGAGCACTTCAATGCTGCCGAGCCTCGGGGCAATGGCCGTGCGAACCAATGGTCGCCTCCCCTGTTGGTCCTCACGCATCTGGCTCGGCGAGCGCTGGAAACGGTCGAGAAAACCAAGGAGCGATGGGTGGTGTGGATCGGTCGTCGCGTCTGGCCGCATCCCCGAGTCCTGATCCGCGATGAGCACGGTCCAGACCGGCTCTTGCTCCAACAATCACTCTTTGTCGATCCACCGGATGAGGCGGGCCGCTTGTGGGCGATCGACCTGGCGCTGCGCTGCCCGGCGGTGACGGCGGTCGTCGCCGATGGCAGCCGATTGCGCATGGGTGAAACGCGAAGGGTGCAACTCGCGGCCGAGCAAGGCTGCTCGCTGGCGTTGCTGGCCCGGCCACCGTGGGAACTGAAGCAACTCTCGGCAGCGGTCACACGATGGCGCGTCCTTCGAGCGCCGTCGCCTGACTCCAGACCACGATGGATGATCGAACTCATGCGCTGCAAAGGCGTGCAGCAATTGGCGGCACGGAAGGCAGTTTCGTACTCGATACTGGAGTGGGACCGTGCAAAGGGTCGTGTCCGTCCATCTGCCCAGGTGGTCGATCAGCCGGATCCGGCGACAGCATCGCCTTGGCAGGTCAGCCACGGCGCCGTGCGGAGAACGGGATGAGGACCATGCCGCATCGGCGATGGTGCTGGTGAAGATCGCCGCCGCTCGGCAGATCGTTGCCCGGTGCTGCGAGCGTTCTGCTGCGGCAGGTGTGCGGGAGTGGATGACGCTGACGCACGCCCGCGCTGTGCTTATGGGCACGCCGCTGCGCGTACATCCGTATGACCCGCTGGGCGATGAGGCTGCCCTCAAGGCGCTGGCGAGATGGGCCGTCCGATGTGCTCCGCTGGTCGCGCCCGATCCGCCGGACGGGTTGCTGATGGATGTCAGCGGATGCCGGCCCCTCTACGGAAACGAGCAGCGCCTCGTCAACACCTTCGCCGACCGCATCGGCCGGCTTGGCTTCCACACTCGCGTGGCCTGCGCAAGCACGTTCGGCTGTGCCTGGGCGGTCGCCAGATTCAGTGACCAAGAGCGATCTGTGATCGCCCACGGCCAGGAGCACCAAGCGCTCACGCCCCTTCCCATCGAGGCCTTGCGCATCGACGAAGACACCGCTGCGGCGTTGCTCGAAGTCGGCATCGAGCGCATCGGCCATCTGTTTGCGCTGCCGCGACGGGAGCTCGTGGCTCGATTCGGCAGCCACCTATTACTGCGGATGGACCAAGCGACAGGCAAGACGATCGAAGTGATCCAGCCACAGTACCCGGTCGAACCGCCTTCGGTCCAGCGCGTGTTTGACGGTCCTGTCACGCAGCTTGAAGCGGTGATGCGTACCGTACGCGAACTCACCGAGGATCTCGCCGGCAAGTTGCATCGCCTCGAAAGCGGCGTGCGGCAGCTCGACATCGTGTTCGACCGTCTCGATATCGCAGCGCTGCGGGTGTTGATCACGCTCAGCCGCCCAAGCCGCGACGTGAAGCACCTCTGGTCGCTGTTGAAACCCAAAGTTGAAACGATCCACATGGGGTTCGGGATCGAACGGATCGCGCTGACGGCAACGGTTGTCGGGCGCCTCCGCCACGAGCAGATCGAACAGGCCGACGGGCAATGGCGATCAAGCGAGTCCGATGATGATGCACCCGCCGACCGCGCGTTTGGCGAACTCATCGACACGCTGGCGCAGCGGCTCGGACCCCACCGGACGGTGTGCGTTCATCCGGTCGAATCGCATCTGCCCGAACGATCGTTCCGTGAACACTCGGTCATGCAAACGCAACGCGCCCAAGGCGACGCAAAGCAAATCACCGCATCGGATCGCCCGTCGATCCTGCTGGAGCGCCCCGAGCCGATCGACGTCATGGGCATCACCCCGGAGGGTCCGCCGTCATGGCTGCGCTGGCGCGGTGAGGAGCATCGGATTGTGACCGCGATCGGCCCCGAACGAATCGGCAGCGTCTGGTGGAGCACGGATGTTTCCCCGACGTACCACTCCCATCGCGACTACTTCAAGGTTCAGGACGGCGCCGGCCGCTGGCTGTGGGTATATCGCGAGCGAGAGGCCGGCCGGTGGTTCGCGCACGGCGAGTGGGCGTGATCAATGCCCGAGTCACCTGATCCAAAGATACGACCCCACCCGTGGGAAACCAACGCCGACGTCATGGCACGCCCGCGTCGTTTCCCGGCCGGCTCCTGCCACCGTTATGCTGAATTACACGTCACCAGCAACTTCACGTTTCTGACCGGGGCCAGCCATCCGGAAGAACTGGTCGAACAGGCAGCGGCGCTGGGGCACCATGCGATCGCGATTGCCGACCGTAACAGTGTCGCGGGGATCGTCCGCGCCCATGTGGCCGCCAAAGGGGTTGGAATACCGCTCGTTGTCGGGTGCCGCCTGGCGGTGCAACTCAATCACCACGATCACCAGGAAGAACTTTCCATTCTTGTCTATCCCACCGGCGTCGAATCTTATGGCCGCTTATGCCGGCTCCTCACCATCGGCAAACGCCGCGGGCCCAAGGGTGCATGCCATCTGGTGCTGCACGATCTGATCGAGCACAACAGAGGACTGCTGGCGATTGTGATCCCTCCGGGCATTCCCGCGGCACTCGTTCCGGGGGCGCTCGATCAAACGTTCATCGAAGCCGTGCAGGGGCTCAAACGACACTTCGACGATGATCGCCTGTCCATCGCCGCTTCGTGTCTCTATGGCCCGGATGATCGCGAGCGTTTGTCGCAGCTTGCGGCGTTGTCCGCGCACCTCGGTGTGCCGCTGGTGGCCACGAACGACGTCCACTACCACATCCCACAGAGGCGCCCATTGCAGGATGTCCTGACGTGCGTTCGGCACGGATGCACGCTCCAAAATGCGGGGTTTCGTCTCTTTGCACATGCTGAGCGCTGCCTGAAACCGCCCCAAGAGATGGCCCGGCTGTTCACCCAACATCCGCAGGCACTCGCGCGAACGGTTGATATCGCGCAGCGCGCGACCGCGTTCAATCTCGATGCGCTGCGCTACCAGTATCCGGACGAGGTCTGTCCGCCCGGCCTCACGCCAATGCAGCACCTCATCGAGTTGACCCGCTGCGGCGCGCGACACCGCTACCCAAACGGCGTCCCTGAAAGGGTGCGTACGCAGATCGAACACGAGCTCAAGCTCATCGAAGAACTGAACTACGCACCGTACTTCCTGACCGTGTACGACCTGGTGATGTTTGCCCGATCGCGCGGCATTCTCTGCCAGGGCCGCGGGGCAGCCGCCAACTCAACGGTGTGCTATTGCCTGGGAATCACAGCCGTCGATCCCGAGCGAATCGACCTGCTCTTTGAGCGATTCATCAGCCGCCAGCGAAACGAGCCCCCCGACATCGACATCGACTTTGAGCACGAACGTCGCGAGGAGGTGATTCAATACATCTATCGCAAGTATGGCCGGGATCGGGCGGCCCTGACCGCTGAAGTCATCACCTATCGCGGCCGTAGTGCGGTGCGCGACGTGGGTAAGGCGTTTGGGCTGGCGCTGGATTGCGTGGACCGGATGGCCAAGAACATCGACTGGTGGTCGGATCGCACGGGCAAGCTCGATCGGCTGCGCCAGATCGGGCTGAACCCAAACGATCCAACGATTCGACAGGTGATGGCGCTGTCCAACGCGATACTGGGTTTCCCGCGCCATCTGTCGCAGCACGTCGGCGGCTTCGTTATCACCCGCGGGCCATTGTGCGAGATGGTGCCCATCGAGAACGCAGCCATGCCCAATCGTACCGTGATCGAATGGGACAAGGACGACATCGACGCCATGGGGATGTTGAAGGTGGACGTGCTGGGGCTGGGAATGCTGACGTGCGTTCGCAAGGCATTCGATCTTGTCAAGCGCCATCACGGCCGATCGCTGTCTCTGGCCACGGTGCCGGCCAAAGACCCATCCGTCTACGACATGATCTGCGAGGCGGACACCATCGGCGTGTTTCAGATCGAGTCGCGGGCACAGATGACCATGCGGACGCGGCTGCGGCCGCGCTGCTTCTATGATCTGGTCATCGAAGTCGCCATCGTCCGCCCAGGTCCGATCCAGGGGGACATGGTGCATCCCTATCTGCGTCGGCGAAACGGCCAAGAGCCGGTGACGTACCCCACCGACCAAGTGAAGCGAGTCCTCGGCAAGACGCTCGGCGTGCCGCTGTTTCAGGAGCAGGCGATGGCGCTGGCCGTGGTGGCGGCCGGCTTCACCCCCGATGAGGCCGATCAACTCCGCCGGGCCATGGCCGCCTGGAAGCGCCGCGGCAACCAGATCGAACGCTTCGAAACCAAGTTCACCCGCGGCATGGTCCAGCGCGGCTACGAACGCGCGTTCGCCGATCGGTGTTTCAACCAACTCAAGGGATTCAGCGAGTACGGTTTTCCGGAGTCGCACGCGGCCAGCTTCGCCCTCATCGTGTACGTCTCGGCGTGGCTGAAGAAGCACTATCCCGCCGCCTTCGCCGCCGCCCTGATCAACAGCCAGCCGATGGGGTTCTACGCCCCCGCCCAGATCGTCCGTGACGCTGCGGAACATGGCGTTGAAGTGCGCCCGGTGGATCTCCAATGCAGCCAGTGGGATTGCACGCTCCAAGAAACTCATGGGTCGGATCAATCGCCTGCTCTTCGCCTTGGCATGCGCCTCGTCAGCGGCTTGCAACAGCAGGAGGCGATCAAGATCACCCAAGCCGTGCAGCGTCACGGCCGGTTCGATTCCATTGAAGCGCTGTGGCGCGCCGCCGGCGTATCAAAGGTCGGCTTGCGGAAGCTGGCCTCAGCAGATGCGTTCGGCTCAATGGGGCTCGATCGCCAGGCGGCGCTGTGGCACGTGCGGGCACTGAACGATGACCATCTGCCCATGTTCGAGGATCTTCAGCCGCAGCCGGTTTGTCGCCAATCCGCCTTGCCGGCCATCCTCCCCGCAAAGCAGGTCTTGCATGACTACGCAGCGCTTGGCCTGTCGCTCAAGGCCCATCCGGTTGCATTCCTGCGCGAGCTGCTCAACCGCAGAGGCGTGACCCCGGCGAGCGAGCTGCAATGCCAGGAGCGCTGGCCGCACGGCACGCGCATCGCAGTCGCGGGCCTTGCCCTGGTCCGCCAGCGCCCGGCGACCGCGGCCGGCCTGGTGTTCATCACCCTCGAAGACGAAACGGGTATCGCGAACCTCATCGTGCGGCCGAAGGTTTACGAACGCTATCGCACCGCCGCCCGTCACGGCGTCGTGATTCTGGCCCGCGGAACCATCGAGCGGCAGGGGGCCGTGGTGCATGTTCTGACGGCCCAGCTCGAATCGCTCGACGGCCATCTTGCCCAGCTCACAGCTCGGTCAAGAGATTTTCGATAAGCGATGCCGCGATTGCGGCGCCACGCCATTCCCTCCCAACCTCAGCGAGTTGCGACCATTCAGGACAGCCGGGCCAGCTCTCGCTCGGCCTCTGTAAGGATCACCTCCCAGGCCTCGTTGTCCGAGACCTGATCGCCCTGATGCCGGCAGAACTCCACCACGGCCTCAAGCTGGGGCCGATTATCCTCACCGACCGATTGCGCCCGGCGGGCCCGCTGAAGGTTGACCTGCGCAGTGAGCAGGTTGACGCGGTTCGGACAGCCTTCAAGCTCCAAGGTTCCATGTAGTGTCTTGAGAGCGGACGCAAGCCATTCATCACTGTCGCATGATCGTCCCTTGTCCAATTGGATTTCGGCCAGGACCACAGCCGCATCGTAATTCCGCGCGTCGAGTTCAATGGCCTGTTCGGCAATTCGCAGCCCGAAGTCGAGGACCTTGGCGTCGGATTCCAACCGGGCCTCGACGAGATACGTGCGGGCCAGCAGCGCCACGCCATCCGTGAACTCTGGATGAATCTCGCAAGCGCGCTGCAAGGCCGCGCGGGCTTCATTGAGCTCGTCGCGATCCAGATGCGCCTCCGCCCTGGCGTACAAGGCCTCGAAGTAAGTGCGGCGGACCCCCAACGCCCGATCGTAGCTCTCCAAGGGATCTTCGCCAGCCAGGCGCTGCGCGTCTCCGCGTAGCTTCCATAGGCCTTCCACGTCCTGATCCCGAGAGAGCATACGATCGCAAAGTTTCACACACCCTTTGTAATCCGACTCTGCCAACCGCTTCACCGCGAGGGTACAGTCTTCAAGCCAGGGTGGAAGATCTTTGCTCAATCGCTGCGCCTCCTGAAACGCCACGACCGCCTGTTCAAGACGCCCGCGCGCCGAATTCAACCCGATTTCGATGCCATGCGCGGTGATGTGCTTGCGCGCCGCCTGTTGCTGCTTGAGGTGAATCGCCAGGTAGAGGCGTCCAAGCTCGAAATACGCGCTGCCGAGGTTCTTCACTCGGTCGATCGCGCGCTCCATATCCTCCACCGCCTCGTACAACTTCCCTTGCCGGAACAGCACGACGCCGCGATAGAAGCGCGCCCATGCCGTTTCCGGACGCGTGGTCAGAATGCCATCCAACTGCTCTCGAATCACATCAAGCCGGGCGAAGGACCGGCTCAGTGAGCCGGATACACGGTACAAATCGGCGTCCCAAGCGGAAATCTGGCGCACGATCTCCAGTCCAACGGTCCAGTACGGGTCCGAACGAATGTCGTCGGCAGGTTCCGGCTGCGGGGCATCAAAGCGCGCGCCGACTAAACGCCGGAACCAGGCCGAAGACTCGGCAACGAGAGAACCACCGAGCAGGTAGCGATCGAATTCCGCGACCAGATCATCCATCGTTTGGTACCGATCCTCCCTGGCCTTCTGCATGCATCTGAGCACGATCGCCTCCAGGCTGCGGGGAACGGAGGCATTTTGAGAGCGCAGCAGCCGCGGGGCGTCGTGGATCACTGCGTGCAGGACATCGACCACGTTCGTGCCATCGAAGGGGGAGCACCCGGCCAGCTTGAAGTAGAGAGTGGCGCCGAGCGAGTAGATATCGCTTCGCGCGTCAACGGCCTGGATTTCACCGCGGGCCTGCTCGGGCGGCATCAATCCCGGCGTGCCGATGATCTGTCCCGCGCGGCTGATCGTAACGCCCGAATCGCCGCGCAGGTCACGGGCAATGCCGAAGTCGCCCAGATATGCGCGGCCCTCGCGGTCAAGCAGGATGTTCTGGGGCTTGATATCCCGGTGGACGATCCCCTGGGCATGGGCGTGCGCAAGCGCCTGGGCCACCTCGCGCAGAACGCGCACAACCCCGGCGGGGTCCAGCTGAGCGCCAGCCAGATTGCCCCCGTCAACATATTGCATCGAGATGTAGGGCCGCTGCTGGGCCTCACCCATCTCGTACACCGCAATGATTGTCGGGTTGTTGAGACGGGCGGTAAATCGGGCTTCGCGCCGGAAGCGCTCAAGATCAGCCGGGCTTGCATCAATCAGAAACTTGATTGCGACCAATCGTTCGAGACTCATATCACGGGCGAGGTAGACCTCGCCGCAGCCACCTTGGCCGATGAGCCGAATCAGCTCATAGCCGTCGGGCGCAACGGGCGCCTCCGGCTGCAACAATACATCCGGGCACAACAGGCCCTGTTCCACCACTTCGCGAACTAGCTTGCGCGTCGTCTTCATCGTCGCCGGACCTATTGTATGTCTCCCTTGCCTATGGTCTTCTTCGTACGTGCGACAAGCGCGTTTGCGCGATTCGAGCAGTAGGATCCAGGAATGTTCCCCACCACGGTCTGGACCAGGATTCACCAAGCCGCAACGTGGGACCAAGCAGCGCTGCAGGAGTTCGCCCAGCGGTATCGCCCGGCGGTCCTGGAGTTCATCGAGAGCCGGGGGTTTCACACAGACAACGCGGACGATCTCTGCCAGGATGTATTCCTGCGCATCCTTCGAGGCGGGGTGCTGGCCAAAGCGGATAGCACCCGCGGCCGGTTCCGCAGTCTGCTCCTGGCGGTGACCACGCATGTGATCCAGGACCATCTGCGCAAGCGGCGTGAAATCCCGGTGCAGGATCTCGAGCCGCCCGCGCGCCAGCCTAGCTTCGACCAAACCTGGGCGTGGTATCTCACGCAGCGCGCTCTGGAGCGCCTGCGCGACGACGATTCCCCCTACTACAATGTGCTTACGGAGCACCTGTCCCGCAAGAAGCAGGACCGCAACAAGCTCTGGATCGCTCGGCGCAAGCTGGCGGCAATGATTCGTCAGGAGGTGGCCTTGACCTGTGCCACACGAGCAGATTTCGAAGAGGAGCTTGCCTACTTGTCCCGATACCTGCAACCGGCAAAGAAACAATGAGACATATCCACGGTTGTTGCGAACAATAGAAGCCCCAGCTAGGGACACCGCACCGGCACGGATCACCGGCTGGAAAAGGAGCAAACGCGATGGGAGTGTTGGTCATCGTCGGCACGGACAAGGGCGCCTTTCTTCTGCGTTCAGACACCGCCCGCGCACACTGGAAGATTCAAGGGCCCCTGTTCAAGGGCTGGAAAGTGACCACCGTTGCCCGCGACGACTCCGGCCGATACTTCGTCGCCACCGCGAGCGATGTTTACGGCCAGGCATTGCACGTCAGCGAGGATCTGGATAACTGGCGGCAGATTGAGAACGGCCCTGCCTGGGCCAAGGACACCGAGCGCAAGCTCAACCAGATCTGGACTTTGAATCTCCAGACAAGCCGATTCTACGCCGGCGTGGACGAAGCCGGGCTCTTTGGGAGCGAAGACCGCGGCGAGAGCTGGTCACCCATCGAGGGGCTCAACGAGCACCCGACACGCGACTCGTGGTATCCAGGTGCCGGAGGGCTCTGTGCCCACGCGGTCCTTACCGACGCCAAGAACCCCAAGCGCATCTGGTGCGGCATCTCCGCAGTCGGTGTGTTCCGCTCCGACGATGGAGGCCTCACCTGGGAGATCAAGAATCAAGGCATTCCGATGGTCATCGAGGACAAGCAGCACCAGGACATCGGCCGCTGTGTCCACGGCCTCGTCGCCGACCCCGACGACGCGAACACCATCTATCGCCGGGAGCACAACGGAATGTTCCGCACCCGCGACGGTGGCGAAACCTGGCAGAGGATCGAGAACGGGCTCGACTCCTCGTTCGGTTTCCCCATCGTCATCGACCGCACGTCCAAGACGCTCTACATCATCCCGCTGGAGAGCGACGAATACCGCATTCCGATCGACGGCCGGTTTCGAGTCTACCGCAGCGGCAACGGCGGCGACACGTGGGATCCGTTGAGCAACGGCTTGCCACAAGAGAACGCGTACATGGGTGTACTGCGCGACGCATTGGCCGTTGATCACCTCGATCCTTGCGGGGTGTACGTCGGCACGACGGCCGGGACGGTGCACGTTTCCAACGACGCCGGCGATTCGTGGACCCAGGTTTCGTGTATTCTGCCGCGCATCCTCTCGGTCTCGGTGTACGTGCAGGAGTGACCCCGTGCCCCAGGTGACCGTCCAACTGCCAAGCATCCTCGGCCGGATCATCGATGAATCGCAAGCAATCCCAATCGAGGCGGATTCACTCGGCGGCGCGCTGAGGGCATTGGTGGACCGTCATCCCGCCCTGGGCGTTCATCTTTTCGATGAGACCGGCAACCTCCGTCAGCACGTGCTCTGCTTCCACAACCAAACCAACACCCGCTGGCTAGACTCCATCGAGGCCCCGCTCGCCAAGGGAGATACGATCACGATCCTGCAGGCCGTCTCCGGCGGCTAGCCGCGGGGCCACGAAGGCGGCTCGTTGACCAGAGCGACTTGATATTCACGAAGACCGAGGAGTGGCTGTGTCCATCGCATTGCCCGTTATGCCTTCCCACGTTGCCGAAGCGCCATCCAGGCCTGTCGCGGCGCCGCTAAACGCCAAACGCCCAGGCCGCTTGATCGACTCCCACAGCCGCACCATCCGCGACCTGCGCCTCAGCGTCACCGACCGTTGCAACTATCGCTGTGTGTACTGCATGGACCCGGACTTCCGCTACATGCCCAAACAACAGCTCCTGTCACTGTCCGAGTACGTCACCGTGGCCCGCGTGTGCGCCAGCCTGGGGATCCAGAAGCTGCGCATCACCGGCGGCGAGCCCACGCTCTATCCACAACTCAATGAATTGATCACCGAGCTCGGCCGACTCGAGTTCGGTGACCTCGCGATGACGACCAACGGATCGTTGCTGCAGCACATGCCTCTTGAGCAGTGGCGACGCGATGGCCTGCGCCGCATCACGCTCAGCCTCGACAGCCTGCGGCCTCAGCGCGTGGCAAAGATTACCCGCACGACCACGACCGCCCAGACTGTGGTCAATGCGATTCACCTGGCCAGGGATGCCGGATTTGATCCGATCAAGGTCAACGCGGTCATCATGCGCGGCGTCAATGATGACGAGATCGCCGACTTCGCCGATTTTGCCCGCGAGCACGCCATCACGATACGGCTGATCGAGTTCATGCCGCTGGATTCGAGCCGCGCCTGGAGGCGCGCCGATGTCGTCTCTGCCGACGAGATGCTCCAAAGCATCACCGGCCGTCACAAGCTGGTGCCGCTTGATCGAGATGATCCTTCGAGTACATCGCTGAACTTTTCGTTCGCCGATGGGGCCGCTGGACGTATCGGGATCATTGCTTCGGTCACCCGGCCGTTCTGCGGCGCATGCAGTCGCCTGCGCATCACCGCCGACGGCAAGGTGCGACCGTGCCTGTTCAGCCACAAGGAATGGGATCTTCGCCCATTGCTGCGTGGCGGCGCAACGGATGACGAGATTGCTGGGTTCATCGCCGACTCGATGTGGACGAAGCAGACCGGCCACGGCATCGGTTCGCAGGACTTTGAGTCGCCGGCAAGAACAATGTCTGCGATCGGCGGCTAGGAGCGAGACCAGCGTCACTCGTGGAAGCAGGCCGCGGATGGCGCCGCCACCCAGATGCCGCCACGGACTTGACCGAGCACCACACGGAGCCTGCCAGTCAGACGCCCCATACGCACATATCTATATCATATGGTAAGCACCCCGTAGGGGATTCGAACCCCTGTTACCAGGATGAGAACCTGGCGTCCTAGGCCAGACTAGACGAACGGGGCGTTGGTTTATTAGCTTAGCTGTCCGATAGTCCGCGTCAAGAAAGTGTAATGCGCGTTACCAAACCTGCCAGAATCAGTCACAACGGGCGAAGTTATGACATTGA
Organism: Planctomycetota bacterium; assembly: GCA_027295435.1. Taxonomy (GTDB): domain Bacteria; phylum Planctomycetota; class Phycisphaerae; order Phycisphaerales; family SM1A02; genus JADFFQ01. The sequence goes on from JAPUKX010000087.1 coordinate 22,601, forward strand.
TGCGCCGATGTCGAAGATATGAACAA
>JAPUKX010000088.1 GCA_027295435.1 Planctomycetota bacterium
CGAACAGTCCGTCGCCCAGCGCCCGGACGATCCGCGACATCGTGCTTCGGCTCCAACCCGCTTCGGCGATGCGCCGCTCGTTTGGAATCAGCCGCAACTCGGGCTGCGCCAACTGATCCCCCGGGTCGGGCCTAACCTGAGACCCCGGCAGCACCCCCGGTATCAACACCATACCGGTCCTCGCGCCCGACAGGATTGCGTCGATGTCCCGACTCTGGATGTTGAGCTCGATGTCGCGGCCTCCTTCGAACCAGGAGAATATGGAGACCCGGTTTGCGAACGCGAGCGTGTCCGGAATGCCGGCGAGGATCTCGGCATTGAGCAGCAGCAACAACTCATCCATCTGACTCACGTCCGCCGCCCTCACGCCCATAAAGCCGAATTGCCCGGCGATGCCGAGAAAATAAGCTTCGATATGAGGCTCTAGCTGTTTAGCCAGATAGGGTTCCAGGCGCTCCGCGACGACGTCGATAAACTCCGTCTTGGCCGCCTCGATACTCAGTCCCGGTGGCGGGAGAATGAACGCAAACACGAAGTTCTGGTTGCCCTCGGGCAAGTAGTCGGCAGGTGGCTTCAGTACCCAACTGATCGTTGCTGCGGTCAGCACCAGTCCGGCGATCCAGGCGTAGCGACGCCGCGGCGTATCGGTGGCCCGCATCACGACCCCGGTGAGCCCGTCCCACCATGCTTCGTGCGGATCATGCAGATTCACGTGGTGCAGCCAACTGTGGGCGGCCGCCGGCACCAGCGCCACGGCAATCAGCAGTGACACGACGATGGCGACGGAGATGGCGAAGGCTAGATCTGCGAATAACTGGCCGGCGAAGTCCTGCAGGAACAATATCGGCAGAAAGATCGCAACCGTGGTCGCCGTCGATGCGAGCAGGGCACCCCAGACCTGATCCGGACCCTTCTGGGCCGCCGCCTCGCTTGACTCGCCTTTCTCCCGCAGCCGAACGATGTTCTCCAGAACGATGATCGAGGCGTCCAACACCATGCCCATCGCGAATGCCAGCGCGGCCAGCGAGATGATGTTCAGGGTCTTTCCACCCAAGCTAAGCGCGAGGAAGGAAGCAAATAGAGACACGGGAATGGCGATGGCGACCACGACGGTCGCACGCCAGCGGCGCAGGAACCACCACAGCACCCCAACGCCCAAGACAACACCAAGAACGAGGTTCATTGTCAGCATTCCAATGGACTGCTTGATGTACTCGGTGACGTCATAGATCTGAGAGATCGACAGGCCCTCTCGGGCGAGCGGTCCGGCCCGAAGCTCCGCGACCGCCGCTTTGATCTCCGTCATGACATCCAGGACGTTGATTCCTTCCTCGGCGAGGACGCCGATGGCCACAGCCGGTTCGCCCGACTCGATGAGTAAGAAGTCTTGATCGACGAGCCGACTCTCCACTGTCGCGAGATCGCGCAACCTGACGGGGTTACCGTCACGCCAGGTCAGCACCAGATCACCGAAGTCCTCGATCTCGTAGCGGCCCGCAAACCGGACCGTGTACTGCCGGCGCCCGACGTCGGTGAACCCTCCCGTCGTATCGGTGTTGTCCCCGGTAAGCGCTGCGAGCGTCGGGATGTCGATGCCCAACGCGGCGGCTTTATAGGGGTCGAATGTGATCCGGATTTCGCTCGGACGCGCGCCGTAAACGTTCGTGCGGGCGACGCCGTTGATTCGCTCCAATCGCGTCTCAACCACTTCCTCGATGAAGTCCTCATATCCCGCGATGTCGTTGTCATTTCCCGGGTTGGTGGACAGCGCAAACCAGGCGATCGTGCTGTCGATAGAGGAAGCTCCGGTTTCGATTCTGGGCTCCCCGGCATCGACCGGGTAGCGCTGCACCTGATTCAGACCGTTGATGACCTCGATCAGCGCACGCTCGACCGGCACACCGGTATCGAAGGTCAGCGAGATCGTCGCCGACCCCTGGGCGGCGCTCGACACCAGCTTGTCCACACCGGGCACGCCGCGCAGGGCATCCTCCTGCGCCTCGATGATCTCCGACTCAACCTCCTCGGGGGCCGCCGCGCGCCACGGCGTTGTAATTGTGATCCTGGGAATGACAACCGTCGGAATCATCTGCACCGGAATCTGAAGCAGCGCGATCGTCCCGAACAGCAACACGAGCAGAACCGCTACCACCGCAGCGACAGGGTTGGACAGCGCGAGTCGTGTCAGATTCATGATCACACCTACGAAGAGCCAGGTATTGTAGGCGGGTGGTGCACGACTGTGCCAGAAAGCTGTTAGAGTCCGATCTTCCGGAGCACTGGAACTTATGCGAATCAATACGTTAGGGGACACTCTAGAGAGGGAATCGAGCTCTCTGACCGGCACCGGATAATCGCCCTGACGTACGCACATCCGCGGAGGGGAAACAGGCATGGCAAACAAACCGGCTCTCATAGAGGAGATGCGGTCGCGCACCGCGTTCTTCGAAGATCTCCGCCCGAGCCAACAGGCATTCGTGGATACGCGTATCCCCGAGCACGAACGGGATATCTATAATGTCATCGGCCGCGGCGTAACCGAAGATTCCAATCTGCAACCGGCGATCAGAGCGGTCGAGGGATTCAACGTCACTTATATCGGTGCGGATCCCGGCAAAGGGGCCGCCCTGCACTCGCACCCGACCGTCGAGGTATTCGTCGCCATGACCGGGCGTTGGGTCGTGTACTGGGGTAACCACGGTGATGATGAGACCGA
>JAPUKX010000089.1 GCA_027295435.1 Planctomycetota bacterium
ACCGTCAACGGCGAAGAACTGACGCTCGACACCCCCTGCACGGTTGCCCAGTTGATGCAGCGGTATGACCTCGCCGACACCGCCTCCGCGGTCGAGGTCAACCGCCAACTCGTGCCCAAGCAGCAACACCCCGAGCGTGCGCTCGCGGATGGGGATACGGTCGAGATCGTCACCCTCGTCGGCGGCGGATAGTGCCGCCTGGAACAGCCGCAATGGCTCAGCAGCTCGAAGTCAATCTGGTGGAGCCGCTTCAACTCGGCCCGGTCACGATCACCAGCCGGCTGATCGTCGGCACGGGAAAGTACGAGACCTACGAGATCATGGCCGAAGCGCTGGACGCTTCGGGAGCCGAAGTGGTGACGGTCGCGATCCGCCGGGAGCGGTTGCTGGACGATCGTGGCCGGTCGTTGCTGGATTTCATCGACACCGATCGGTACACGATCCTGCCCAACACGGCCGGGTGTTTCAGCGCCCCGGATGCGGTGCGGGTGGCCCGGCTGGGGCGAGAGATTCTCCAACAGCTCGACAACCCAGGCAAGGATTGGGTGAAGCTCGAAGTCCTCGGCGACAAGGAGACGCTGCTGCCTGATCCCGTGGGGACTCTCGAGGCGTGTCGGGAGCTCGTCGCCGACGGCTTCACCGTCATGTGCTACACGAGCGATGATCCGGTCATGGCCGTGCGCATCCGCGACGCGGGCGCTACAAGCGTGATGCCCGCTGGCAGCCCCATCGGCTGCGGCCGAGGCATCGCCAATCACGCCGCGATCGCGATGATCCTCCAGATGCTCAAGGACCGGCATCACGGCGGCAACCCTGACTATCCGGTGATCGTCGATGCGGGCGTGGGCACGCCCAGTGACGTCACCATTGCGATGGAGCTCGGCTCCGATGGCGTGCTGCTCAACACCGGAATCGCCCACGCCAAGGACCCCCTGCGCATGGCGGTGGCGATGAAGGCTGCCTGTGAAGCCGGCTATCTCGGTTATCGAGCCGGGCGGATTGCCAAGCGGCTCTTCGCCACCGCGTCCAGCCCCTGGCAAGGGCTCGTCAGCCCCATTGCCGGGGAGTAGCGAGCCGCCGCGTCCACGCGAGCGGTTTCTTCCATCCGGCGAGAACCGTCAACGGCGAAGAGATGGATCGTCCACCGATCCCCACGGTGCCGCTGGCGAGGACGCCGCGGCTCGCAATGCAGTCCGTCAGTGCGCCACCCGCTTGCCGAGGTATTGTGAGACTTCCTCCACGCGGGCGTCGACGGTCTCCCGATCCGGACCTTCGAGGTTCAATCGAAGCAGCGGCTCGGTGTTGCTTGGGCGGACGTTGCACCACCACTTCCCCGAATCGAGCGTCACGCCGTCGAGCAGGTCGATCCTGGCTGAGGGATAGGCCAGCTGGAGTTCTTCGAGGGCGGCGTCCTTATCGTCGGCTTCAAAGTTGATCTCTCCGGACTGGACGTATCGCCGTGCGGGCCGAATCTGTTCACTCAAGGGCCCATCGGCCACAGCCAAGGCGCTGACCACCGCCGCCAAGGCGATTGCGCCGGAGTCTGCATGGTAGTTGGCACGAAAATAGAAGTGCCCGGACAGCTCGCCGCCGAAGACTGCGTTGTGCTCGGCCATCTTCTGCTTCAGAAACACGTGTCCGACCCGGGACCTGATCGGCGTTCCCCCGGCCTCGAGGATCATCTCAGCCAGCGATTTGCTGGAGCGAAGGTCGTATACGATCGCCGACCCCGGGTGGGTTCTCAAGAATCCCTGGGCCAGCCAAGCGGTCAGCAGATCGCAGCCGATGATTTCGGCGCGCTCGTCCACGACCATGCAGCGGTCAGCATCACCGTCGAAGCAGATTCCCAGATCGGCCTTGGCCGCGAGCACCTTCTGGCACACTTGCTGGAGATTCGCCTCGACCAGTGGATTCGGCTCGTGGACAAACTCGCCGGTGGAGTTGTCGAAGTTGAGTCTGGTGATCTTCAGACCGGGTATCTGGCCGAAGACCTTGGGCACCATTGTTCCGGCCATGCCGTTGGAGGCATCGATCACCACCTTGATCGTCTTCGCACCGTCCAGAAGGGCCGGTTCGAGGAACCGCAGCACATGCTCTTGATAGGCGTCCCAGAGGTCGCGCGACTCTTCCCGGCCGTCATGGGGCCGTACCTTGTCGCGATCCACCAGCGCCGCGTACCGGCGGATATCGTTAAGGCCGCTGATCATTCCGACCGGTTTCGCACCGATCTTGGAGATCTTGAACCCGTTATAGCTGGCCGGATTGTGCGACGCAGTGACCTGAACGCCTCCGCAGCAGCCCAACTCGTTGATCGCGAAGTAGCAAAGCGGCGTATCCACCATGCCCACATCGACCACGTGGGCGCCGGAGTCGCGAATGCCCTGCTTGAGCGCCTCGGCCAAGGCCGGCGAGGATGTGCGCATATCCCGCCCCACGACGACATGCCGCATCATCGGATCGTCGTAGCCGGCCTCAGCGGCCTGCTCGGTCAGGTACTGGGCGCTCGCATAGCCGATCTGCCACGCCAGCTTCTCATTGAGCGGCTTGGGATACGTCGCACGAATGTCGTACGCTTTGAAGACCTTACCGAGCATGGAGCCCACCTATATCCATCGGCTGGCATCTGCGCAAAGACAAACCATCATAATCAGATTAGTCGCCGCTCGCCCAGCGGTGCGCGGGTCTGGAATTCGCGGCTAAACTCGGCAACCACACCTACGGCCCGGCCTCTTCCACCACGACGCCGTCCGGCAGCGCTTCCAGAAACTTGCGGCCGTAGAATTTGGTCACGATGCGCGGGTCGAGGATGACGATCCGGCCGGTGTCGGTGGCGGAGCGGATCAGCCGGCCGACACCCTGCTTGAAGCGAATCACCGCTTTGGGAATCTGGTCCTCGATGAAGGGATCACCGCCGCGCTCCTTGATCCGCTCGTGCCTGGCTTCGAGCAACGGCCGATCGGGCACGTCAAAGGGAAGCCGGGTGATAATCACG
>JAPUKX010000009.1 GCA_027295435.1 Planctomycetota bacterium
TCACTCCAACGGCCCGGTGGCGCTGAACACGATGCGAGTGCGGTGCGGGGCAAAGCCGTGCTCGTCGAACAGCACCAGCTCGTTGGGCTGGCCGGGCGTCACCCAGGCCGCGGGCACATAGAGCCGGCGCTGCGGCCCAACGGCGTGGCCGGCGGCGGTCGCGGTGAAGTATCGGCCGAGGTTCTTCCCGTTGAGGTATGCCTGGCCCTTGCTCAAGCCGGACGTGTCGAACCACATGGCCTCGGCGGTGCTGCGGGCAGTGAACGAGGTCCGCCACCAGCAGGGAACGCCGCGCACGTTGCGGGTGCCGTTGCGACTGATCGGCGCATAGGCTGAGGCGCTCGGCGGCTCCCACTTCGCAAATGCCCATGCGGCTGAGGCGGTGATCGTCGTCACACATTCGTAGAGGGTGGCGGCTTTGAGAATCTGCTCCACGGCGCCGTCCTGCTGAGAGTCGGGAGCGAACCGCAGGACGTTCCGCCCGCGCCGAAACGCTCCGGTCGTCGTCGGATCGAGCAAGATGTGGGCGAGGCTGCCGCCGGACGCGCCGCAATAGTACGCAACGGGCTCGTTGTTGAGCACGATCGTTCCGCTGGCCCCGGCACCGTCAAGGTCGAGAAGGATCGGCGATTTCCGGGCGTGCGTGAACGTCCACACCACCTGGTTGGTGTCGCTGAGCTGCCCGAACGTGCGTCCGGCAATATAGCCGCGAAGAGCGAACGGATCGACCGCCGGCGCTTTGGTTTTCTTGGGCCGAACCGCCCCAAGCCGCTTCACCTCATAGAAGTGGCCGAACAATCCCTTTCGCTGCGCCAGGTCATTGCCATCTGAGAACCGCCCGAGATTGTCCACCAGCGCCACGATGGTGTGCTGGCCCTTGGCTAACTTCAGGTCGAACGGCCGGTGATCGGCGCCCGGGGCCACCCCAACGAGCCGCCCAAACGTGCCGTTGATGAACAGGTGCACGCGATCAGCGGCCTGGGGAAGATGGCAACGTCGCTTGCGAGAAGAGGTCACCCGTAGCCCGATGCGGTACCAGCCGTATCCAAGCCCCGCTCCACATGCGTTGAGGGTGTCGGGCCCGTCAAGTGTGGCGTACCGCGGCGACTCACCGGTCGTGTATGCAACTGCGGGGGCGGCCTGCCAATCCACAAGACCGATCGGCCTGGGGGCCCGTTTCGCTGGCGCGATCGATCGTCGTTGAAGCCCGGCGTCCTTCGTAATCTCCCACACTGAGGTCGACCCTTTCGCCGGCAGCGGAGATCCTTCGCGATCCAAGCCGGCCACGCCGACGAAGACCGTGGTGTCGTTGTGATAGGTCGCGTCGATCTGCTGTTGATTACAGATCACGATGGTGATGCGCTTATGTTGCAGCAGGAGCGGCTTGCCCCCCCGAGGCACGGTCGCTTGCAACGGAGAGCCGTTGATCGACAGATACACCGGCGCATCGGCGGGGCCTTGCAATACAAGGATGGAGCGATCGACGATTGCGAACGGGCAGAGGTTGGCGTAGTCCAACCGCCCGGAGCCTCGCAGGTCAACATCCAGAACGTACCAGCCAACCGACTGATCCCCCAGCGCGACCGGCATACGGATACCTTGCTCAAGCAGCAACGTGACGTCTCGCTGGGCGCGATCGGCAAAGACAAAGACCACCCGGCCGGCCGCCCCGCGCAGCGGCAGGACCGCCACACCGCTACCCGAACGCCCACCGGGTTCATGCTGTCCGCGGCGCCGCGCTGCGGAGGAAACGTCGGACAGATCCCTCGATATTGGGTGATAATCCTCATCCAGGTCGGCGAAGACGTGGCTGAAGTGATTGGCGAAGCTGATGAGGCGTTTGATCGCGTTATATTTGGGCCCGCGTGCGCCGGCCTCCCCCAGCGGCGCGCTCGCGGCGGCGCTGGTGGTGACGAAGCCGCCTCCGACGCAGTCGATCCCATCCCCACTGACCGCTCGACCGCCCAAGAACCCGAAATTCGTCCCGCCGTGGAAGGGTGAGACCACCGGCTGAGCGCCGGCTGCAAGCACTTGCGCCAACGAATGCAGCACCACCTCCGGACTTTTGGGGCGATCACGACCCCCACCCCAGGTATCGAGGTCCACCGGATCGAACGCGCTGACCAGACAAGGGGCATTGGACTGCACGCTCCGCAACTGCCGAAGGTGGACCAGGAGGTCGTCGAATCCTCGCCAGGTATCGATCGTTCCCACCGACTCCTGCCAGAGGTCGTTGGCGTTGATGATGGGCACGTTGATGCCGTTCTCGCGGATGTAGCGCGAGACCTCCCGCAGGTAGCGGTCCGCCTGGGTCCGGTTTGAGCACAGCCAGGCGTGCTCGCTCTGCACCAGCAGGATCGGCCCGCCGCTGGTCGCCTGCAAGTCGGCCAACTCGGCAAACAGCTTGCGGAAGTACAGGCTTACCCGTCCGAGGAACGGCTCGTTCGCCTCGCGCAGCACCACGTTGGGCATCTCGATGAGCCAACTGGGCAAGCCGCCGGCATCGTAGTGGCCGCCGACATATGGCCCGGGGCGGAGCAAGACCCACATGCCCGCTGCGGCGCACAGCTCAACGAATCGACGAACATCACAGTGGTCGTGAAAGGAGAACCGCCCCTTGCGCGGCTCATGAAGCAGCCAGGGGCAGGATGTCTCTATGGTGTTGAACCCGGCCTGCTTGGCGGCGGCGATCCGATCGGGCCAGGCCTCGGGCGGGACACGAGCATACTCAATCGACGCGCCCAGCACCCAGACTCGACGACGTTCAACGAAGAAGCTCTGCCCGTCATAGGTGACGCTGGCCATATGGCCGCAAGTGTAGCGGTACTTCAATCCACCCGGCGGGGCGTCCGCCGGCCCGGAGCCCCGGTCGGCGTCGCCCCGCGGATCACCTGCGGATTTTCGTGCAACACGTCGCCAGCCATAGCAGTATGACCTGACGAGCGCCTTTTCCGGTACAACACTTATCGGAAGTCCATGAGCTTCAACACTCTATCCAAACCCAGGCCGGTTGATCTCGGTTGGACCGGCGGCTTGGTCGTCGCGGCCTTCACCCTGGTGGGGGTAGGCGGCTGCGAATCAGGGCTTGGGCGGATCGATCGGCACGTCGCCGAATTGATCTCCGACCGCAGCGCCGCCCTGGGAGCCGATGCGGTAACACCCAGGCTTCCCTGGCCGGGAGGTGATCGTCCCGCCGAGGGGCGGGATCGTTCCCTGGTCGACGAACAACCGCCGACGACCAACCCGCCCGCTGAGCAACTGCCGTTTAGCCCTGCCGACGAGGCCCAGGACGTCATGCTACGGCTGGAGCGCTACGCCGACATGCCGGATGACGCCATGCGGATGGATCTTCGATCCGCCCTGGCCTATGCGACACGACACAGCCGAGAGTACCGCTTCGCCGAGGAGGACTATCTCCTTGCGGCGCTGCGGCTGCTGAGCGAACGGCACCTGTGGGGACCGCGCCTGTTCGACGAGCTGGACGCGTCGATCGAAGGCGAGGCCGACGAGGCGCTGTTCGACACGTCACTTCGGCTGGTCAATGAGCTGCGCCTCACCCAGCGGCTACCCTACGGCGGCGAAGTGACGGCGCGAATGCTGGCCAGAGCCACGCAGGACTTGCATCAGCGCGTCGCGGGCGAGAACACCCAGACCGCCGAGCTGATCTTCTCCGCTGACATCCCGCTTCTTCGCGGCGCCGGCCAGGTGGCCCGTGAGGACCGCATCCAGGCCGAGCGGAACCTGGTGTACGCCGCCCGAGGCTTCGATCGCTCCCGCCGCGAATTCCTCTTCGAGATCGCCCAGGTTTTCCTGAGCCTTGTGGTGCAGGGACAGGCGATCAAGAACGCCCAGCAGCGAGTCAGGCTATCCGAACAAGCGGAAGAACGGGAGGTCGCCCTGGTTAGCGCGGGGCGACGGCCGCCGTTTGACGCGGATCTCGCCGCACAAGCCACCCGCGATGCCCGCGATCAGCTCAACCGCCAGCGAGAGAACTTTCGCCTGGCCGTCGATCGATTCAAGGTGCGGCTGGGGATGCCTCAAGACCAGCCGTTGATCATCGAACCGTCCACGCTGGGCCTTCCCACTCCCAAGATCAACATGGACGACGCGGTGCAGGCTGGAATGGCCTACCGCCTCGATTTGCAGAACCGGCGAGACCAGCTCGATGACGGCCGACGCGCCGTGCGCAACGCTCGCAACGCCCTGCTGGCGGATCTGAACCTGACCGCCTCGATCTCGATCCCCACCGATGACGGAAGGGACCGCGCCGGGCTCGACTTCGATCTCGATGACACATCGTTCCTGGCCGGGGTCAGGCTCGATCTCCCGCTGGATCGCACCATCGAGCACGTCAACCTTCGTCAGACCCAGATCAGCCTTGAACGAACCATTCGCGAATACGAACGTTTTCGCGACAGCATCGCCGTGGATGTGCGAGCTTCGGTCAGAGATATCGATCGGGCACAATTCAGCGTGCAGTTGCAGAATGAGAACGTCGCGATCGCCACCCGTCGTCGCCAGAGCAATGAAGCGGCTCCCGACCGTTCCGATGCACGCGAGCGCAGCGAAGCCATCGACGCGCTGAACCGTGCCCTGGATCTATACGACGGCGCGGTGCGGGACCTCCAGGTGGGGACCCTGCGCTATTTGCTGAACACAGGACAGCTCCGCGTGGCGAGTGACGGCTCGATCCGGCCGCTTCAGGGAATGCAGTTG
>JAPUKX010000090.1 GCA_027295435.1 Planctomycetota bacterium
CACGATTGACGCTAGCGGCACAGGCAACTCGGCTGCGGCCACCAGGCGCTTGACGTCGGCCCGGCCGCTGAGCCGGCCACGCACGATGTCGCGCATCGGCGTATGAGCAAGGCGGCGCAACAGGCTGGGCTGTGCACCCCCCCGGGACGTGGATGTCGCTGCGCTCATGCCGGCGCTGCCTTGGCGACGGATGCACCGTGCTCCCGGGGGGCGTCGATGCCCAGAGCACCCATCGCCCTCACCAGTGCCTGCCACTGTCTGGTCTCAGAGACAAGACGCCTAGCCCCTTTCTTCGTCAGCGCGTAGTAGCGGCGTTGCCGGCCGGAATCGGCCTGCCGCCGGCGGCTCGTGATCAGCCCCTTCGCCTGCAGGTTGTAGAGCATCGGATACAGCGTGGACTGGCCCATGCCAAGCACGCCCTTGGTCTGCTCGGACAACGTCTGCACCATCTCGTATCCATACATCTCGCCACGCTGCAGCAGCTTCAGCACGGCCACCGGCCCGGCCCCTCGCATCAACTCGCGTTCTATTCGCATCTGCATTGTCTCAACCGTGGGGATTCTTACTATGTCTCGCATAGTATCCCATGCAATCCTCCGGGTCAAGCCCGAATCCGCCCCGGTGCGCCGTGACTTCCTCGCCTGCCTCAACAACATCTGCCCCCCACGCCAGCGCACATCAGCCGACAGGCGAGGCCGGCCTACACTGTTGGCAATGACCGACGCGCGTCGATCCCGCCGACCGGCATTTCTTTCGCAGGTTCTCTGCGTCGCAGCGGCGCTGGGCCCCGGGGGAATCGCCAATGGCGAGCCGAGGGAGGATCGTCAGCCCATCGAATCGACGCCCGCCGCCGACACCGCCATCGGCCAGGCCGCGCTCTCCCATGCAGCGCAAATCGAAAGGCAAACGATCGACCGGCTCCTTGGCGGCGAATCGTGGCCGAGACGAGCCATCGCGGCCATGCGCCTGGAACGCTACGCGTGTTTGGAAAGCCGCCATATTTTGCAAACCCTCCTTGCCGACGAGGCATGGCAGGTGCGGGCCTTCGCCGTGCGCACGCTTGGCCGACGGCGAGTGCCCGCAACCGAAGTGTCGTTCGCCACGGAACACGAGCCGCGCGTCCTGCGCACTGCATTACGGCACCGCTACCCGCTGGATGCCGAGCGGTTAGGCCGCGGTATCCGCTATCTGGCGAGGGCCCGCAGTCTCCAAGACAAGATGCTCGCGGTGGAGCTCGCCATCGCCAGCGGCGATGAAGAGCTCAGCGCGTTCGCGAAGGAGACGGTGAAGACGATCATTCTGCGAATGACCCGCACCGACGCTGGGTTGCTTTCACCGCGACTAGCGGTCGTGACCGGCCAGCCGAACATGCGACGGCGGTACCGCTGGCAGCAGTGGCTGCGCAAGACCGGGCGGCGGTTCGCCCTTCGACCGGCGCACAGCATTCCCGAATCACCCCACACACCCATCGAGCCGGGTCTCTTCGTTACGCTTGAACCGAATGACTTCGCAGCCTTGGAAAGCTACATCGAATCGCTCAGCAGCCGATCGCTGGACCTGGCGATCTGTCTGGACTGCACCGCCAGCATGTGGAGCGAGCTCGCGGAGGCTCAGGGCGGAATCGACGATCTGATGGTCTTCGTCGGCGACGTCGTACACACGCTGCGGGTGGCGTTGATCGCCTATCGCGATCGACGCGATGAGTTCGAGACCAGAGCCTGGGACTTCACGTCGGACATCACCCTGGCTCGCCAGCGATTGTGGTCCTTGACCGCAGGCGGCGGCGGGGACCGTCCCGAAGCGGTCTACCCGGCCCTGCAACTGGCGTGCAATCGGCTGAGTTGGCAGCCGGGCAACACGAAAGTGCTCGTGCTCATCGGCGACGCCCCGCCTCGCGTGGGCACCGGCGCGCTGTGCGCACGACTGGCCCAACGCGGTGCCCAGGCCGAGCTCACCACGCATGTGATTCAAGCCGAAGGCAAACCCGTCAAACACTTCCCCGAGATCGCCAAGGCCGGAGGCGGACGCTGCGTGTCGCTCGCCGACGGCGATTCCTTGATCGTCGAGATCGCCGGACTCACGCTCGGCGAGCGATTCCAGGATGAACTCCGAGAGTTCTTCGAGACCTACCTCGAATTGTGCCGGTAACAGCGCCGGATCCGCGGCACGTTCCGCGCGCGCAGCAACTTTGCGCACGCCTTCTGCACTTCCGGGGGCCTTGATTCTGAGGAACAAGTGAGGGTCGGTCTGCCTTGTGCGCGCACAGGCGGCCGTGCGGGCCACTCAGCGCGCGCCAGCCATGCCGCGTGCACGATAACTTCGGCTAACCGAGGCTTATCTGGGCTCATCTCGCGCTAAGTCGGCGCTTCGCAGGCGCATTTAGCCGTAAGTTGGACCAACTCGTGCGTGCCGGCGCGACCTCAACCCGCCGTGCGCGCAGAGACGTGGCTGCGCCGCGCCCCTACGGGCCACATGTGCCGCAGGGGTTGCCCCCGGCGACGGAGCACCACGCGGCAAGCAGCTTCGCCAAGTCGAACGCGTCCACACACCCATCAGGCGCGCCGTCCACCGGTCCGGAGATGTCCACGGCGCAGAGAATCGCGGGGTTGCAGTTCTCGCAAGGGGGGCTCGGCGGGTTCGGGTCGCCGGTGCCGGAGCACCACGCCGCGAGCATGGCCCCGAGGTCGAACGCGTCAACGCACCCATCGGGCACACCGACCGGGCCGGTGAAGTCCGGGCTCGGGGCGGGGCAGTTGTTTGGCGAGCAGTTGCTGCCGTCACCCTGGTAGATGCCGCCGAGCGTGTTGCAATCGCCCGAGGTCTCCACCGTGCAGGAGCAGTCGCTCAAGCAGCACGCCCCAGTCAGCGGCTCGCACACGCCGCCGATGCACTCGGTGTCGGGCGGGCACTGGACGTCCGCCGGGCAATTCTCGCAATCCTCACCGGCTTCGGGCACCCCATTGTCGCAGCAGGGAGTGATCGGAGTGCTGATACATACTTCGAGCACCGGGTCACAGGTATCCAGCGTGCAGGGGTTGCCATCGTCGCAGTCGGTGGGAGTGCCGCCGGCACACACGCCGCCTGAACACGTTTCCCCGTTGGTGCAGAAGACCCCATCATCGCACGGGGTGCCGTCGAGGGGTACGGGATCGTTCACACAGCCAACGCCCGGGATACAGGAATCCTCCGTGCAGGGGTTGCCATCGTCACAATTGGGTGGTGTGCCGGGCTGGCAGATGCCGCCGACGCAGGTTTCGAGACCGTTGCACGGATTGCCGTCGTCGCAGTCGGCGTCGCTGAGACATTCGCGGCACGTAACATTAGCGCAATCTGTCCCATCACCCTGGTAGGCGCCGCCGGCATTTTTGCAGTCGGCCTGCGTTTCGACCGAGCACGACCCCCCTAGGAAGCAGCAGGCCCCGGTTGTCGGCGGTGAGCAGGGATTCGGTGAGCAGGTGGTGCCGTCGCCCTGGTAGCTGCCGCTGACTAGGTTGCAGACGTCGGGGGTGTCGACGAAGCAGGAACCGTTGGTCAGGCAGCAAGCGCCGGTCGGCGGCACGCATGGATTTGGCGAACAGGTGGTGCCATCGCCCTGATAGGTTCCACCCAAATCGGTACAGGTAAACGAGCTCACCACGGCGCAGAAGTCGCCCACGAGGCAGCAAGCGCCGATCGGCGGCTGTGGGCAGGGATTCGGCGAGCAGTTGGTGCCGTCACCCTGATAGGTTCCGCCAAAGCTGATGCAGTCGGCCTGCGTCTCCTCGCTGCACGAACCGTTGCCCGCAAAGCAACAGGCGCCGGTCGGCGGCTGTGGACAGGGATTCGGCGAGCAGCTGGTACCGTCGCCCTGATAGGTTCCGCCTAAGCTGATGCAGTCGGCCTGCGTCTCCTCGCTGCACGAACCGTTGCCGAAGCAGCAGGCGCCGACGATGCCCGGGTCACAATCGAGGCAGGTGCGACTATTGCGGTGTGCGATAATCTCCGGACGCGTACAGGTCGCATGAAAGTTATTCGCGCATGTTATGGCGCAGCGCATGGTGTTGAAGCCGCAGGCTAGGCAGTTAGTAGGCGGATTGCAGCCGGAGCCGCAGTGATCGGCGCCCCAGAGATGCCCCAACTCGTGCGTGGTCAGGTCGGTGGCACACGAAAAGTTGTTGTTGTAATCCGACTGTGAAAGGCAATAGTGTTGTTGGAACACGCAGACGCGGCCGATGGTCCACGCAATGCCAATGACATTGCCGTCGATGTTCTTGCCGGTGAACAGGTGAGCGAGGTCCCGCGTAACACCGGCTTGAGTGGTGGTCCATTCGTTTTGGAACTGGTTCAGGAGGGTGACCGGGTTGGTTGAGGTGTACGGACCGCTCACCATCCGCACAATAATCGTGGTAATCTCGTGCGTGATTTGTACTTGGTTCTCGTATTGAAGGTTGACCGTATTGATAACCAAGTTGATGCGGTTCTGCACCGCCGCCACGCTCCCGTAGTCGTTGAAGTACTCGACGTCGGAATCGCAGCCAAGCTGTGCGATGTACAGGTCATTCCCGCACCCGCCTCCGGCCACGCCGGCACCGCCGTCCGCCCCAGCGATATTTGGAAACGGCTGCAACGCGTCGATCCCGCAGACGCCTCCGGTTTCAAGCACATCGTCGTTGTGGTACACGACGTAGTCGTTGGCGGCAGCGCCTGGGATGCGTGATCCGATGGGCTCAAGCCAATAGAGATCACCGTTGGTAAAATGGATTGCAGCATGCAGGCCGTCCGCCAACAACGAGCCCGCAACGATTGACGCTGGGTCCTCAACAACCACTCCACGGAGCGTCCTGATCGGCTCCGGCTCGACCTCCACGAGAGACCCATCTTCCATCTGCACGAGCACCCGATAGGTCTCAGCGCGCAGGGAGTGCGGCTGCAGGTCGAGCGTGAACACCTCGCCCTCGATCGGAACCTCGACGAGGATGGGAACATTCGGGGTCTCGCCGATATCCAGCCTGGCAACCGTACTGCGGCGCAGGGCGAAGGCAACGTTGACGTCAATCGCCCCCGGTTCGACACGTTGCTGGTGATCATCGTTCAGCGGTGCATTGGCCTCCGACGTTGCCAGAATACCCGTGCTTGCCAAGGTGACCACGATGGCGCCCCCGATGCTCGCTACGGCTCCAAGTGCTCCGGCGTGACGCATATGAGGACCTCCTTGATCGGTATCCAGGACCTACACGAGCATTCGAGTAATGACGCCTCGGGATAGTCGTTACCGGTCAGACGCCTTTGTTCGAATCAAAGTAGGAAAGGGGCCCCGGCAACGTGTTTACGATACGGCAAATTGCAGCCGGCGGCAAGAAGGAAGTGGAAACAATAGACAAGATAAACGCCTGCCCGAGCTGCAGCAGCCACGGAGGAACGGGGCCGGCACCGGCTCCTTTGCAGGGCGACGAGTCGCTGCGCACCGCGGACACTACGAATTGGCAGCAGCGCTCTGCATGCGAGGCATACCCGCACTGTGGACACGCCGGCTTTGAAGGACGGTCCGGCGGGGTGGGACGGTGCGACTCGGTGCGCGACGATCGCATCAAATCCGTGCGTGCGAGAAGACCGCGATCACTCCCGATCCCGATTGAATCGGGACAGGTGGAATCGGAACGGCTTTGCACGCAACGAAGGCGCAGCGTGGCGGGCGCGGCTCGTCAGTTGCTGCGCCAGCCGCTGGGTTCGCCCTTGCCCAGGCGGTTCCAGCAGGCTTCGAGCAGTTGGGCCAGGCCTTGGCCGGTCGCGCCGCTGGTCACGAGAGGCTCTGGGGCATCGGGCGCGTTGAGCATGCTTGCGATGCGCTCAATCATTGCAGCGCGCCGGGCCTGGGGGATCAGATCGATTTTGTTGAGCGCGATGATCTCGGGTTTTTCGGCCAAGGCCTGGGAGTACCGGGCAAGCTCGGTGCGGATCGCGTGGTAATTGTCAGCCGGATCGGAGCCGTCGACCGGCGCGACATCCAGCAGGTGCACAAGCACCCCGGTGCGCTCGATATGTCGGAGGAAGTCGTGGCCCAAGCCGGCGCCGGACGCGGCGCCTTCGATCAGGCCGGGGAGGTCGGCGACGACGAGGCGGCGCTCGCCGGGCAGTTGGGCGATTCCCAGGTGCGGGTAGCGGGTGGTGAAGGGATAGTCGGCGACCTTGGGGTTGGCGCGTGAGATGGCCCGGAGCATGGTGGACTTGCCGGCATTGGGCTTGCCGACCAGGCCCACATCCGCGATGAGCTTCAGCTCCAGGCGCAGGGTGCGTTGCTGGGAGGGTTCGCCCGGTGTGGCGGATCGCGGCGTCTGATTGGTGGCGGACTTGAAGTGCTCGTTGCCGAAGCCGCCCTTGCCACCGCGGGCGACGACCAACCTCCGGCCGGGCACGTCGATATCGGCCAGAATGGTGGAGTCGTCGGCGTCGAAGACGATAGTGCCGAGCGGTACGGGAATCACGCAGTCGGCTCCGTCGGCTCCGCGCATGGACTTTCCCATCCCCGGCCGGCCGTTGGGGGCACGGAAATGCGGCGAATAGGTGAAGGATGCGAGTGTGCTGAGGCTCGGATCACCGACGAGCACCACATTTCCGCCGTCGCCGCCGTCGCCCCCGTCCGGGCCCCCTTTGGGCACGAACTTCTCCCGCCGTAAGCTCACGCAACCATCGCCACCCTTGCCGGCTCTGACGTCGATGGTGGCATGGTCGATGAGCATGGGGCGAAAAAGGCACGGAGGCATCAAGGGATCAAGAGACTGATAGCGCCGGGCGTGGATCATACGCCCGCGTGAGGATTCAGCGTTGCAACACAAACGGGTGAAGCCTGCGGATGTGCGTCCGCGGCTAGAAGAATTGCGATCACCAGCCGATGATCGCTCAGGACACTTTGAATCGGTGCGTCGGGATGGTCTCAGCCGGCGGCAGTGCGCTGGACCGCGGTATGGCGCTGGATCGATGGGTCATCCGGGATGATATCGACGAATCGGCCACGGAAGCGTACCTTGCCAGCCGCGATCGAGAACAGGGTGTCATCCCCGCCACGGCGAACGAGATATCCGGCCTTGAACGGCGTGCCACACTGGCGGACGATGATCGACCCCGCCCCGGCCGCCTGGCCGCCAAACAACTTGACGCCGCGGTACTGCGGGTTGGAGTCGCGGCCATTCTTGCTTGATCCCTGTCCCTTTTTGTGAGCCATCGAGGTGCTCCGATGAGAGTCTGGTAGCGGGACGCCGCCTGTCGTGTCCGCCTAGCGCATAACCCATTGCTGGCGAAGAAGGTCCACGGGTTTGCTGCCACGAGCCGGCGCATCGCCCGGGATCAGGTAATCGCGTTGCAGCGTCTTTCGCAGCAGCACGTCCTCGCCTGAGACGGGGTTCTTGACCTTGGCGGTCTCGCCGCTGGTCCCCGCGATGAACAGCGAGAGCTCGTTGACCTCAAGATTGCGGGCCGGCCAGATCGCCAACCCCTCCTTGGCATGTTCGCGGCCATGGAGAATCTCGCCGATAACCTCATTCTGACTCTCCAGCAGTTCGTTGCCAAGCAGTTGCATGAGATCTTCGGCGATCCCTGCGGGAACACCTCGGCCGGACGAAAGGATCTCTCCGGCGTCGGTGAACAGCGTGAAGGTGGGCGCCCACAATTGGTCGTCGCCGGTCCGATTGGTGACCATGTAGGTGAAATACCAGTATGCATCGCCGCGCGCCTCATCCAGATAGAGGCGCAGATGACCGGGCTCGAACCGCAGCTCCCAGCGGTGGGGCACCGCGGCCGGCTTGGGAAACGCCGATACGCCGTAGACCGCCGCCAGCACGGCGCAGCCCGCGAGGGCGGCTGGGATGGTTCGACATGACGAAGGCATGGATCGGACTCCGGACAACTGGCACGGCCGCTATTGTATGGCAGATCACCACACGGTCAACGAAGTGCGACCATGACCATTTCGCAGACCAACCCTGAACAGTTGCGTCCATCTGAGGACGACGATCCGGGGCCGATTGTGCGCATCGGGCCCCCAAGGCGGGCGGAGGCGATCGAGCGGCTCGTGGGCATCGGGTCGCAAGGGGATCGGGCTGCGGTGGACCGGTTCATGTACTATGCCAAAACCAGCGCGATCCGTCTGGATGGGCTGTGGTCGCGGCTCGATCGAGCCGGGCGGATCGCCTCTAGCGTGCTGGCGGTTCCCAGCCCGGGTCGGACCGCGATGATCTTCGCCAGCCAGGTGACCTCCCCCCGGCAGGTCCGTTCCGTAGCGGGGCTGATCGACCACGTCTGCCAACAGCTCGCCGACCTCGATGTGGATCTGGCACAGGCACTTCTGGAGCCGTCAGAGGCGCTTCATCGCCAGACGTTCCTTGCGGCCGAATTCACTGAGCTGGCAATGTTGAGCTATCTCGAGCGGCCGTTGTCGAGGCGGAACCCGCCCCCGCCGCCGCAGTGGCCGCAGGGCGTGACGACTGAGCCGTATTGCGCGGCGCTGCGGGACGACCTGATTGCGGCCATGGAGGCCAGCTACGAGCAGACGCTGGATTGTCCGGGCTTGTACGGGCTGCGCCGCACCACCGACATCCTGGCCGGTCACCAGGCGACGGGCCGGTTTGACCCATTACTCTGGACGCTGCTGCGAGTTGAAGATCAACCGGCCGGGGCGATCCTGCTCAATCCGTTCCCCGACCACAAGACGGTGGAGCTGGTGTACATTGGCCTTG
This sequence comes from Planctomycetota bacterium, assembly GCA_027295435.1. Taxonomy (GTDB): domain Bacteria; phylum Planctomycetota; class Phycisphaerae; order Phycisphaerales; family SM1A02; genus JADFFQ01. The sequence continues at coordinate 8,709 of JAPUKX010000090.1, forward strand.
CGCCTGCGGCCCGAGGACGCGGGCTGGGGGCCCAGTTGCTGCGGCACGGCCTGGGGCTGCTCACCGGCCGTCGAGAACGGACTGTTACGCTCGCCGTTGACCAGCGCAACACCCCGGCGCTCGCGCTCTATCAAGCCCAAGGGTTCGAGGCCGTGGTTCATCGATCCGCGTTGATTCGTTCGCTGCGCGGCGTTGCCTAAAAGCGCTGAGCGGCTTTGGCGCTGCTGGGTGGCGCAGATCTTTTCCACGGCGCATCGACAGTCGCGCCCACGACGGTGGAAAAGATTTTTTCAAGGCGACAACTCTTCGATGTAGCAGGACCTTCGGCGCGATTGGCCTCCTTGCGTTTGAAATTCGCTCTTGTGAAACTGCCCAGCCGGTCGTAGTCTCCATCGGCCCGCCCAGGGAAGGACGAGTAACACTGATTCGCGGCCGATGGCGGTGCTCGGCACGGGCCATGATCGCTCACGATCGTTACCGACCAGAAATATCCAGCGAGGGCGACTCATGAATCTCGGCACCGCACCCCCAACGGTCACACGCGGTATCAGCGAGCAACTGGCCGATCGCATCGGCCATCACACATACGAGATGTGGTTCGGCCACAGCTCAACGCTGCAGGTCCAGGGCAACCGTGTGGAGGTCGCCGCCAACACCCAGTTCATCGCCGACTGGATTGACAGTCACTTCCTGGGTGACCTGCATGGCGTAGCCCGCGAGGCGCTTGGCGAGGGTGCGCGGGTTGAGGTTCGTGTCGCGCCAAAGCGATTTCGAGGCAATGGCCGAGAGTCATCGGACGGTGCTGGCGGAGGCTGCAAGGAGACAGTCGCCGCTAACGGCTCGGCCAGCGGATTGTCGCCTCGGCCGACCGGCCGTCGAGGACCTCGCCGAAACACCGGCCTGCGACGCCTCGACGACTTCGTGGTCGGCCAATCCAATGAGCTTGCGTTCGCGGCCGCCAGACGGATCGCCGAGGACCGCACATCAACCTCCGCCGACGGCGGATCGCCGTTGTTCATCCACGGGGAATGCGGCGTGGGAAAGACGCATTTGTTGCAGGGAATCTCTCTGCGATATTCCGAACAGTTCAAATGCCCTGATGAGATCACCGTCCGCTACATCACCGCCGAACAATTCACCAACGAGTATATCAACGCGGTGCGCACCAACACGATCGACAAGTTTCGCAAACGCACACGCAAGCTGGACCTGCTGGCAATCGACGATGTGCACTTTCTATCGAATAAGATCGCCACGCAGAACGAGTTTCAGCACACGCTCGATGCGATCGGTCTGGCGGGAGCGCGGCTGGTGCTGGCCTCCGACGAGCACCCCCACTGCCTGGGGTTCAAGCGAGCGTTGAGCAGCCGGTTCGTTTCGGGCATGGTGGTGAAGATCGAGCGACCGGACCGCACGGTGCGAATCAAGCTGGTGGAGCAACTGTCCTCGGCCCGCGGGTTGCGAGTTTCCGACGCCGCCATACAGGCCATCGCCGCCCGATGCGCAGGATCGGTACGGGAGTTGGAAGGCGCCGTGAACAGGCTGGCGGCGCTTCGGCTGGTGTCCGATTGGCCGGAGAATGCCCAGATCGGACTCGTCATGGTCGAACAATTATTCAAAAACCGCTGCTGGCGGCCGAACGCTCCGCTGCGCATCGGCACCATCGTGGACGTGGTCTGCGCTCGGCTGGCGGTGAATCGGGCCGACCTGATCGGCTCGGGGCGTCATCGGCGGGTCGTCGTGGCCAGAGGAGTCGTCGCCTATCTGGGCAGAGAACTGACGACGATGAGTTACCCCGAGATCGCCCAGGCGCTGGGGCGCCGGCACCATTCAACATTCCATACCGCCGTCAAGAGGATCATCAAGCAGCTCCGCGAGCAGCACACAGTCAACCTTGCCGGGAATGGAGAATCCCTGACCCTCAACGAACTGGTGGATCAGCTTCGGCACGAGATCCTGCGCGCCTCGGGCAAGCCGAAGTAACCCCGCCGAGGCAGGGAACGGATACACTGCGGATATGCGTCGATTCCCTCGCCGATTGCAATTGGTCCTGGTGCCGACGCTTTGGGTGCTGCTTGCCTCTGCGCCCGGCGATCGTGCGGTCGAGGTATCGATCCGCCAATTGCGTAAGGCCGTGGCGCCACGCGGCGATGGCCGGCACCTGTTGTTGCTGTCTTCCCTCCGCCAGCTGCGCGATACAAGCCTGCGGTCGTTTTTCCAGCAACTGGCGCAGCACGGTGAACCGCCGCTTCGGGTCCACGCAATCCTAGGCTTAGCCGAGATCAACGAATCCGGGCACATTGACCCCCGGCTGATCGCGCAGCTCGACTCGCCAATGGCAAGGCACCTCGTGATTGCAAGTGCCCTGGATATGGAACTGATCGACTCCGGCCGGATCAATGAGCTGCTGCGTTTGGACGATCTCGAGCCGAAGTCCCGCGTGCTGCTGCTGGCCGAGCTTGTCGCCCGCGGCGAACCGGTCCAGACCCACACCCTGACCCGGCTGGCAGGAAGCCAAAACCTGGCGACCGCGGCCCTGGCGGCGTGTCTTGCGGCGCAGATGGGCGACGACGCCGCCTTGAGCTCGTACCGCGCGCGCGTTGATACCGTCCGCGGCAGCGACCACACCCGGCATCTGTTGGGAATCTTCGACGCCATCGCTGCGCGCAAGCTCACAGCCGTCGTCGATTGGGTGGTGCAGACCGTCAAGGAGCCCAACGCCGATCCAGACGTCGTCGCCAAAGGCATCTCGACGGTTCTCGCATTGGACCCGGCTCGCGGCGTTCGGCTGTGGAGCCGCGTCCTGGGAGATGACCCGCCATATGACAAATGCGTTCGCTACGCTCATCTCCTACTGGCGTCGGAATCACGGGTGCCGGCCTCGGCCTACGATCACCTCCCCGGGGGCGATGCAGTGATCGACCTGTTGGTGCGAGCGGGTAAAGCGATCTCCAGCGGCGCCGACCCCACCGGTGCATTGATCGAACTGGTGGAACTTGGGCATCGCCAAACGACGCGGCGGGTGATGAACATCGTCGAGGACCTGGACGATGAACAAGCCGCCCGCGTGTACCTGCACCTCATCGACAGCGTCGAAGGCGAATCGCGGGGCCGTGACAGCCGGGCCGAGACGGCGACGATCGCGGCCGCCCGACTCTATAGAATCGATTCCGACGCGGTGTCCAATCAGCTCCTGCGTGCGGAAGATGACAGCCTCACCCAGCAGGCGATCTTGATGGGGCTGCTGGAATCACCGTCACCCGCAGCGGGCGACGCCGCACGCCTGGTCAAACGCATCGGATTCGGGCGGGCTGACTCACTGGCCATGCTTCTCATCGCCAAGCACACCCCGAGCCTCACCGCCGATGAGCTCCAAGAGCTTGGGGTGATCGCGTCGGGCGGCGGCCGTGTCTCCGACATGTTGCAGATGCAGGCCGCATGGTTGTACCTCAAGCACACGTCCACGATCGAACGGGCGCTGGTCGAGACCTTTGCGATGGCCCCACCACCTTGAACGTGCGATACGCGAGCTGTGCCGTGTCCGAACCCATACCCCTCAGCCAACCCGATATCACCGAAGCGGAGATACGCAGCGTCGTCGCGACGCTGCGCAGCGGTCGCCTGAGCCTCGGCCCACGATTGGAGGAGTTCGAACACCTTCTCACCCAGCGTGTTGGACGGCGCCACGGCATCGGCGTGAGTTCGGGGACCTGCGGCCTGCACCTGAGCCTGGCCGCACTGGGCATCGGGCCCGGCGACGAGGTCATCACGCCGGCCTTCAGCTTCGTCGCCTCGGCCAACTGCATCCTGCATGTGGGCGCCACACCGGTCTTCGTTGATTGCGATCCCCGCACATTGAATATGCGCCGCGACGAGGTCGAGAAGCGAATCACGCCGAAGACCAAAGCAATCGTCGCGGTGGAGGTGTTCGGCAATCCAGCGGGGATGGCTGATTTGGCCGCACTGTGCGCCAAACATGAGATCCCTATGGTCGAAGACTGCTGCGAAGGTCTTGGCGGCCGGGCGGGCGATGAGCCGATCGGAGGCTTCGGCCGGGTCGCTGTGTTCGGCTTCTATCCGAACAAGCCGATCACCACCGGCGAAGGCGGCATGATCGTCACCCACGACGACCGCATCGCCGATCTCTGCCGATCGATGCGCAACCAGGGTCGAGCCGCCGGCTCGATCGAAGCCGGCCAGGGACTTGGATCATGGTTGGCGCACGAGCGCCTGGGCTACAACTTCCGCCTCAGTGAGATCAACGCAGCGCTGGGCGTGGCGCAGATGCGCCGCTTGAGTGAGCTCATCGAAGCCCGCCAGCGCGTCGCCGCCGCCTACACCCGCCGGCTCATGGGCCACACCGATCTGATCCTGCCCACCGTCGAACCCGACACATTTATGAGCTGGTTCGTCTACGTCGTGCGGCTCAGCGACCGGTTCAGTGCCAAGGACCGCGACTACATCATCAACGGGCTTCGGCGGCACGACGTGGGCGCAGGCGATTATTTTCCGCCGATCCCCCTCCTGCCGTTCTACCGGCAGCGGTTCGGCTATCAGCCCGGCGATTTCCCCGTCGCCGAATCGGTCGGCCACCGCACGGTTGCTCTGCCGTTCTTCACTCGGCTGACGGATCGCGAGGTCGATCTGGTCTGCCAGACGCTGGAGGTGATGATGACCCGCATCACGTTCGCGCGAAGCTGAGGAGAAAGGCATGAGGCATGAGGCACTAGAGGACGTTCGGTTCATGTGCAGCGAGCGATATACGAGCCGCGGCTCGTCACGGATAGCGTAATCCGCGCTCTCGAATGCTCATAACTTCCGTCACGTCGGCGGCGGATTGGCGGGTGCGCCCGGCGGCCTCGATCTGTTGCGCGACGGCGGGAGGCGCGATGCCCTCAGGCAGCACGAGCACGGCATCGTCGCGCTCCTCGTCGTCGGCCGCGACGTACACCGCCGCGTCAATGTTGACCACACGCGACGACGCGTCAGCCGACAGCTGGGCGGTCAGCGCGCGGTTGGGCACATCCAGGATCAGACCGCGTCCGTCAATGAGCATCAGGGCCTGTCTCGCCCCGGATGCCTCGGCTAGGTCCGCGGCCGCCGCCAGACGCGCCATCTGCTGTTCGTCGAGCTTCTCGGTCGCCCCAGAGGCATCCGTCACCGCCCGGCCGCTGTGCACCGATCCCTGCGACGCCAGCTTCAGCAGCTCATCGAACCTCTGATCCTCCAACGGCGCATGGGGCCGCGCGGCGGGGCCCAAGGCGACGCCCGGTCGAACCACTGGCTCCAATTGCTTCAGAAGATGCGTCGGGTCTACAGCCATCATCAGCTCACCAGCCTTGGCGCGACATGCGCTACTGTTGCAGCGTCAAGGCGCGGATTCCCCCGTCATGTCATGAATCGTCTCCACCGAATTGATCGGCACCTGCCAGCCGTTATCCAGCTCGAGGTTGACGCTATCGCCGTGTCGCACGACCGAGACGACAATGCCCGAGACGCGCTGGTTGTCGGCAGTCAACCCATCGACAAACTTGCCGATGAGGTTTGCGGCCGCGCCAAGCTGGTTCTGAAAGACCAGTGCATCCAGCCGGCTGACCAGCTTGATATCCGACTCGATCGAACGAATGGAGTTCAGTTGGTCCAGCAGCGCGCCAGAATCGTTGGGTGAAAATGGATCCTGATTGGACAGCTCGGCGAAGATGATGCGAATGAAGTCTTCGGTCTTCATCTCGCTGAACCGGCTGGGCGCATCAGCTCGAAGCGCCGCATCTGCTGGGCCTAAAGCGGGAATATGGGTCATCGTGAATCAACTCCTGCCGCGGGTTGTCGAGAGGCCGGGAGATCGAACGCCTCGACCGCGTGGTCGATCTGGGAGACGAATTGATGGCTCAACGGCTCACCGTTGTCATCGCGTCGGCCGCGACTCCGGCCCTCGCCCGCGTCGCTGTGATGGCGCGAAGACTGCGACTGTTCGTCGGTGGCCTCTTGACGCGTGGCCTGTGTGTTGGTCGTTTGCATGAGGTGCACGGTGAGCCGCTCAACGGTCAGGCCGTTCGCTTCCAACGCCGAGCGAAGCACGACCAGGGATTGCTCAAGCAATGCGTGTGCCTGAGGCGTTGCCGCGTGGAATTGCGCCGTCACCACCCCCCGAGCGATCGTCATCTGGACGCGGAGATCACCGAGCTGAGGCGGCTGAAGCCGCATGGTCATAACCCCGCCACGCTGGTTGAGCATCGCACTCAAGCCGCGCATGACCCCAGCGGTGAAGCGATCGCCGTCGACCAGCACTTGGCTCGACGCCAGCCCGCCGTCGGCGGGTAGCGCTCCAAGGCCCTGCGCGGTCGTGGCGGTCACGGACGAGCCGGGCGAGAACTGGGCATGGGTTGTCGCCATCACTTCAGCGGTCGGCGCCTGCCCGGTGGCATTTTCGAGGTGTACCGCTGCCTGCACCTGCATCGCCCGCCCAACAGCGGCGGTGCGCGGCGGAGCCGCGTCATCGCGATTGGCCAACCACCCTGTGGAACCTTGGCCGGTTCGCCCCTTCGCCTCGCCATCGTTACGGTCACCTGCCCCACCCGGCGCCGGATCGGCTACCAAGCCGGACGGTTGCAACGGCTTGGCCTGCCCATGCGTGTGTGCGGAGTCCTGGCCCAACGCCGGGCCGGCACCGCGCATCGGGACCAACCGGCCGGTGTCCTCGCCTTGGCGTCGATCCGGATCGACCGCGGATTGAACGCTCTGCTGCTCGCCGATCGTGACCGGTCCGGGTGCGGGTGAATGCTCAGACACCGCAGCAACATCTGCAGCAGCGGATGAGCTGTTCGGCAATCCTTGCGCAATTGGAGCCGTCGTTTGCGCCGGACCATCAGCGGCGCGCGATGGCTGATTGTCGCCGGCGAGGGCAAGCGGGCGGGCCGCAGCGGGCTGATCGCTGGGTGACCGGCCCTCGGTATATGCTTCCGCCCCGGCCTCGGGCCCCGGTGCGCTTGAAGCCGCGCTCATGCTGGGATCATTGTCGGGCGACGGCTGACGACCGACATCCGCGGCCTCTAGCGGCGCCTCCAACGGTTGGCTGGGCTGCGATTCCGCGGTCGGGCCCCCGCGCAAGTGGCCACGGTCGGCCTTCAACGCCCGCGCAAATGATTCCTGGGCTGGTAGCGGACCGCCTCGCTTTAGAGGCGAGGATAGAGCACTTCGTGTATGGGCAGGGGCAGCACTATTCAGCACTAGCGATGGTGTTGGCATCACGAGAGCCCTCAGCGACGTCGGCGTTCACGCCGAACGTCCTCAAGCGCTCTAGCAATTCCGTTGCCAATCGGTTCTCTTCGTCGGTCTTGAACTGCGCCAGCAGCTTCCCCGCAGCCCGCTGGTTCATCTCATTGAGATAGGCCACCGCCTGGCTGATCTTGCCTGAATCAACCAGCTCGACGATCTTTGTTTTCGCCAGCTTGGGCGGCAGTGCTTCCAGCAATTTGACTGCTTTGGTGAATTGGGTATCGGCTCGCCGCTTCCGCTCGGCTTCGATGCTCTGCAGCCAACTGCGGCGCTCGGCTTCGGCTTGGGCCTGTAACTCATCGGCCTGCTGCGCAGCGAGGGTAAGTTGCTGCACGAGCTGTGTCTTGACATCGCCAAGCCGGCGCATCGACCAATCAGTTTCTTGTTGAATCTCGGCGATGAGCTGCAGGCGAGCGCGGCTGGACAGAGCGGGGTGGTCCCTGCGGAACTGCTGCTCCTGCTGCTGCCGCTGGGCCTCGGCCTCCTGGGCCGCGAGCTCGGCGGCAACCTGGGCCTGAGGCACGGTCATGGCGAACATCGCCTGGGCGTCCCGGAGGCGCGCCGAATCCAGGCGGTCAGTTTGCCACAGCCAGCCGATGAACATGGCGATCGCCAGCAGATGGACAACGGCGAGAAAACTGAAGACGTTCCAGGCGGTTCTCATGTTTGGACCTCCCAACAGGGGACCCCGACGGCGATTGGCGGCGATTGTGTACGCCGGGCTGCGGCGATCACGGCCAACTCATCCAGCGCCGCGGTCTCGGCTTTGTTCTGGGCGGCCTTGAACTGCGCGAAGCGTCGGTCCCGAAGCAGCTCCATGGCCCGGCGGTGCTTCGCGGCTTCAATCAACCGGGCCCTGGCCGAATCCAGCCGCCGATGCACCCCGGCCAGTTGCAGCACGATCTGCTGAGCTTTGCGGACCACATGCAGCGAGGCGTTGGCGGCAAGACGTAGGGTGGGCATGTCGATGGCTCCCGTCAATGCTGTGCGCAATCCTTGCTTTCCTTGGGTGATGCCATGCTGATGACGGCGAAGCGTATCTTGGAGGTGAATCCTCTCGCGTTCGAGCCCAGCCATGGTGCGCTGGTGCTGCTGCTCAGCGCGCAACCGTGCTCTCAATAGAGGTTCAAGAGCAAAGACGAACCGTGCCATGCGTATCACTTACGTCAGCTTGCGTCCAACAGAGCCGTGCGTTGCGGACGCGCCGCTGGGCGAGCGGCGGCAACAAAATAGACACTCCTAGGGAGTTGCCCGCGAAGGAGACGGCGGGGCGGTGGCCGCGGCGATCTTGTCGTACTCGTGCTTGGCCGCTTCCGCCAGCTCCACCAGCGCGCGACAGGTATTCGGATACTCAGCCTTCTCGCCAATCTCCTGTCGCAGGAACTCGTCGATCTTCGGTTTCAAGGTGATGG
>JAPUKX010000091.1 GCA_027295435.1 Planctomycetota bacterium
GGGTTGTTGTGACAGCCGCCACAACTGGTCTTGTTGAAGACCGGGCCCAACCCTTCTTCTTCCGTGAACACGCGGTTGAACTGAACCAGCCCTACTTCAAAACGTGCCAATTGCTCAGGAGTGAGTCCGAGAAGCGGATCACCCATCTTCGGCTGGGGGACGACCCCGCCGGCGCCCGCGGTCTGGGCAAAAAAGATGCTGGCCGCAAACGCCAAACACGTCGCGGCCAGAGGAGATAGATGCCGTTGAGACCTTGTCACCCTCGCAAGATCCGTATGCCTGATCCTCGCCCTGCTGAACATCAATACCACTCCTTCAAACTCCCTCGGAAACCCAGAAGTTGGTGATACACCACCGTCGCGGGTCCGAATATCTCCATATCGCAAACACACGCTCGCGAGACCGCCTCGCAGCCCGTCAGCGGCGGCAAGCCCCTGACAGGATGGGAGTTTACCCGCGATTCACACTCGGTGCCAACCATTTCCGCCCTCGGCTGCACAAAAAGACGCTTGCGGGGGCGGCAGGCACCATCGTTTGCGCCGCTAGAGTTGGGTTCCCCCGGTTCCCCAGCTTCCCAAGCGACAATACACTCACATCGCGTTGAGCGGCCGGAATCAGCCGATTTGGGGGCGAGCCGGCCGGGAGAGCCTGCTGAATGGGATGGTCAATCAGACATGCGTCCGTCGTCGGCCTTGCGGGGCTGGCGGCGTGTGTGTCGATCCTAGCCGCCAGCTGCGATTCCGATGGTGGCGCGACAAAGGAACCTCTAGCGGACGATCCCCCCGCGGACGCCCAGACCGACCAGCCGAGCGAAGCCGAGCCCGCGATGGCGACCGCCTCTCTGAATCGTGAACTTTCCGCAGCCTTCAGGCTGATCGGCCAAGGCCGCACCGATGTGGCGAGGCCGCGGCTGGTGAGCTACCTCAACCAGCATCCGGATGATGGTCGGGCGGAGTTTCTGCTCGGGCTCACCTATCACCGGGAGAAGCGCTACGCCCTGGCCAGGCCCCGATTCACGCAGGCGATTGAGCTGGAGCCTCAATATCACCCGACGTATCACTTTCTCGGCTGGTGCCTGTACTACTTGGGCGAAACGCAAGCCGCGAGGGCGGCGTTCGAGCAACACCTGACCTTCGTGGCGACCGAGGGCGACTCGCACTTCGGCATCGGTTTGATCGACTTTGATGAGGATCGCCTTGATGATGCTGAGCTGCGCTTTCGCACAGCGATCAAGCTTCAAGCGGACAACCCGCGGCGAGTCAGGGATGTTTCCAAGGCTCATGCCCGCCTGGCGGACGTGTACATCCGACGCAACGCCCTGGAAGACGCCAAGGCCCAGCTGCAACTGGCGACGGACCTCTGGCCGGAGCATTACGCGGCGTTCTACAAGCTTTCGCGCGTGCTGACTCGATTGGGTGAGATTGAAGCCGCCGAGGAGGCCTTTCGCCTGTACAAGCATTGGCAGGAGCGAGTGCGGCTGCGAAGAGGTGTTCCGGGGCGCGCGCCATGAAGTGCATGGGCTGCAGCGTATGGCAAGTCATCCTCGCCGCCGCTGTGGAGATGCTCGCTTGCTGTGCAGGTGATGATCCGGCCAGCCCTTCATCCGGCCAGACCTCCTCCGGCCCGCCTGCGATGCGCTTCTCCACGCTCACCGCGGCGGAATCCGGAATCGACATGGTGATGACTTGCGGCGGCCGTCCTTCGGCGCAGATCCTCGAAGTCAACGGCGGCGGGCTGGGGCTGATCGACTACGACCGCGACGGCGATCTGGACCTGTTCATAGCCAACGGCGCCACCCTGGATGATCCGGAGAACGGGCCCGGGTGCCGGCTGTACGAGAATCTGGGCGGCCTGAGGTTCCGCGACGTCACCGACGCGATGGGCATCACGCTTCGCCGCTGGGCGATGGGTGTGGCTGTCGGCGACTACGATGGCGACGGCTGGGACGACCTGTTCATCGCCTGCTACGGCCCAAACGTGCTGCTTCGAAATGCGGGTGGTGGACGCTTCGTCGATGTCACCGATGTCGCCGGCGTAGGCGACCCCAGATGGGGCACCAGCTGCGCCTTCGGCGACATCGATGGCGACGATGACCTCGATCTATACGTGGTCAACTATCTCGATTTCGATGTCGCCAACCCCCCGCCCCAATCACAGTTCAGAGGCCTGCAGGTTATGGCCGGGCCGCATGGGTTGAGCGCCCAGAACGATGTGTTGTACGAGAACCTCGGCGATGGGACGTTTCGCGATATCACCCAGACCAGCGGTTGCCTTCGGGCCCAGCCGGCCTATGGCCTGGGGGTGGTGTTCATCGACTTCGACGCCGACGGCCGGCAGGACATCTTCGTCGGCAACGACTCGATGCCAAACTTCCTGTTCCGCAACCTCGGCACGGGGCGTTTCGAGGAGGTCGGCGGATTCAGTGGCATTGCCGCCAACGCCGACGGCGGCGAGCAAGCCACCATGGGGATCGGGATTGCCGACGTGGATGGCAACGGCTTTCCCGACGTCTTTACGACCAACTTCTCCAGCGACACCAACACGCTCCACCTCAACCTCGACGGAACCTTCTTTGACGACCGGACCATGCAGTTTGGCCTGGGAATGATCAGCCGACCATTCCTTGGCTGGTCATGCGGGTTCTATGATTTTGATCACGACGGCGACGAAGACCTGCTGATCGTCAACGGCCACGTCTATCCCCAGGCTAGCATGGAGGCGATCAACTCGACCTACCGGCAGCCGCCACTGCTTTTTGCGCGTGTCGGGCATCGCTTTGCCCGCGTCACCGATCCGAGCGTCGCGACGTTCCTGCACGAGCCGTACCGCGATCGTCCCGCCGTGTTCGGCGACCTTGATCAAGACGGTGACATCGACGTGATCGTTGGTGAGCTCAGCGGGCCGATTCGCGTGCTCCGCAATGACTGTGCCGGCGGCAACTGGCTGATCGTCGAGCTGCGGGATCCGCGAGCCTCGGGGGGCAATCACCGTGGGCTTGGCAGTAGAGTCGAAGTGATTTATGACGCGGTTACCCAGCGCCGCTGGATCTACAGCGGGGGAGGCTTTCAATCATCAAGCGCTCAATACGCCCACTTCGGCCTACCCGGCGGTGTTTCAACGGTTACCGTCGAGATCACCTGGCCCGACGGCTATCACCAGCGCCGCGAGTCTGTGTTGGTCAAACAGCATCTTGTTGTGCAGCGCGACGACGCGCCGCCGCCACCCTGATTCGGCGACCTGGTCAAGGGCCGTCCGAACGCGCAGCCCCATCGAAAGTGATGGTCGATCTGCGCATGTCGCATAGACGGTACAGACCGAACGCCATTAGGGACCGCCAAGGCGATGTCCGGTTCGTCTGCCGGGGCGAATCATCTCCGCACGGGCGCGATGACCCTTGCCCCTTGGTTATAGGTCGCAGATTCGCCTCGGATGCTGAGGCATTGGATGCGGATGACGCCATCGTTATGCCGACCATACAGTAGCACTCGGCCTTCGTGGCCGGTGCCCCAACGAAGGTTGACGAGGTAGGAGGGCCGGCCGACCCATGGGTTGGTTCATCAACGAACGGAAGGTGAAGGCCGCTGCCAACTCGATGCACCAGTTCTGCCAGGAGGTGCGATCGATCTTTCCCGGTGATACCGATGACGGGGTCATCGAATCGGCAACGATCTTCTTATACGTGAGTTTGTCGCGAGATCTGTTCGGCCGGCGATTCGCCGAATGCCTGTCTACCCGGCTGCGAGATCGACTCAAGTACGCAACACTTTCCGAGGCCGAGACACGGATCGCCAGGATCGCTCGCCAGGCCGACGACCTGGAGCGGGCGGCGGATTCAGTCTCATCGCCTCGCTCGCCCCAGGAAAAGTGCCGCAATCACGTGACCAGCGTCATCGGATCGCTGTTGCTGGAAGCTGGATTTCGTAGCGACGATCCGCAACTTCTCAAAGAGACCTACCCGAGATTCGAGGATGTCGTCCGGCGCCTCAAGAGTCATCTGCTGGGCATCAAAGAGCAGAACGCCGTCATGATGAAGAGAACGTCGTCGCGGTAGCGGCTCTCGAGCCTCGTTTGAAGGTTTGAAGGTTTCAGTTGGCTCCTTCTGAAGAAAACCGCCGGGCGCGGACCCAGCGGGTGTGGATGAACCTTGTGTTTGCGTCGCCGGGCCTGCGGTCCAGCGAGGCGGTAGCGGGCGTGGCTGAGGTCAGTGTGAACTCTTCGAGCTCTCCGGGACGTCGGCCATCATCTTGTATACGAACCGGCCGCGCTTGACTTCACGCTCCGGGATGATTGCGACCGCGCCTACACCGGTATTGAACATGAGCTTGTCCGCGGTGCCGGTCGCGACGATCTTGACCGGCGGTTGCGTCAAGAGCTCCAGCCAATACTTCTTCCCGGTCGATTGCCAGCTCGGAGAAACGGGCTCGATCCGGATGTGCACGAGCGGGCTGGTTTCTGAGCTGTAGTTGGTGCTCCGAGACAGCCGATAGCTTGCCCTTCCGCCCGGTTCAATCTGAAGCTTGGCGTCAGCGACAAGCTCGGGCGACTTCCCTGAGGCCGTGTCGGGAGTGCCCACGAAGAATTGGACGTTCAGCCAGGAATCCGAAACGTTGGTGACCTCGATGGAATTTGAAGTTGCGCAGCCGCTCAGACCGCCGGCCAGCGCCACACAACCCAATACTGAGGCGAGTGGAAGGATCGAAAGACGGTGTGACATTGCGATAGTCTCCTCTTTTCCTTGTTTCTTGTGTTTAGGGTGCTCCACCGATCCGCGTCGCGATGCGGCGAGCCTTGGGGTTTCAGTGCCGAGGGATATGTGTCCCGTAGGGTTCAGCGATCGTCAAACCCAAAGGCCGCCTTGAGCGGAAATCCCCAACCAGCCGCCCAGATCACCACCCCGCCGCGGTACCGGGCCGGCGGGCCGGGTTTCATCTTGATTCCCGGGCGTGACCACAAAAGTCGCAGTATTGCGTGCCGTTGAGGGCCCCTGATTCAAGCGCGCCCGGGAGGACTCGAACCTCCGACCCCCGGTTTAGGAA
>JAPUKX010000092.1 GCA_027295435.1 Planctomycetota bacterium
CGATCTCGGCGGCCGGCAGGGGACGTATCTCAACGGCGTGCGGCTGGAGGCCGACCAGCCCGCGGTCACCGCCCAAGGGGACTTCATCCGCCTCGGCCCGTACAGCTTCCGCCTGGTGATCGGCGGGAGGGTGTCGACCACGTTCGCCAAGACCGATCACCAGCTCGCCGCCGACACGATCGTCGAACGGGTCTCGCACCGTGAGATCGGCTCGCTGGCGCAGAAGCGGCTCGACCTGCTCATTGACGGGGCCGTCGCGATCCACCAGGCAACCGACGAGGACGACCTCGGGGAGGCGATCGTCCAGCTGGCGTTCGCGGGCACGGGCTTCCCGCGGGCGGCGCTGCTGCGTTCCGCGGGCACCGACCAGGTGGAGGTCGTGGCGTCGCGTGGCTCCCGGCAGGTGCGTGGCGAGTTCACCTTCAGCCGTTCGCTCATCCGCGAGGCCGGCGACGGGCACGTCGCGCGGCTGTCGCGTCACGGCGGGCAGCAGCGGGGTCAGAGCATCGACCAGCTCGGCATCACCGGGGCGCTGTGCGCCCCGATCGTGATCGACGCGTCGGTCGTCGGCTACATCTACCTTGACTCGCGCGAGGACGAGCAGCCCGGCTACGGCGACGCGGCGGGCTTCTGCCACGCGGTGTCACGGCTCGCGGGGCTGGCCCTGGCCAACCTCAAGCGCGCCGACCTCGAGCGTCGCCAGAGCCGGCTGGAGCAGGACCTCAAGGGCGCACGCCAGGCGCAGGCCTTCCTGTGCCCGTCGGGCGAGGGCGAGGTGGGCCCGCTGCGCTTCGCGATGCAGACGGAGCCGGGCCAATTCGTCGCCGGCGACCTCTTCGACATCTTCCCGCTGGATGAGAACCGCGTCGGTATCTGCTTCGGCGACGTGTCCGGCCACGGCGTGGCGGCGGCGCTGCTCATGACCGCGGTGCTGGCGCACATGCGCGCCGTGCTCACGCGGTACGGTGAGCCGGCGGCGACGATGCGTGACATCAACCGGTACATCACGGAACGCTCCCCGGCCGACATGTTCGTGACGCTGTGGGTGGGGGTCTTCAACGGGGCCACTGGCGTGCTCCAGTATGTCGACGGTGGCCACGGCCACTGGTTCGTCAAGCGCAGCGGCGGCACGCCGGAGTCCGCCCCCAAGCCCAACGGTCTGCTGGTCGGTGTCGACAGCGACTACCCGTACGAGGCGCGAGAGGTCACGCTGGGCAGCGGCGACCGCATCGTGATCTACAGCGACGGCTTGGTCGAGCAGACCAACAGCGAGGGCGAGCAGTTCGGCAGGCAGCGCGCGATCGACCTGCTCGACCGGTCGCAGAGTGTCGTGGACGACGTCAGCTCGCTCTTCGCCGCCGTCAAGAAGTACGCCGGAACCTTCCTCGACGACGACACGACCGTCGCATCGATCGAGCGGAAGAACTGAACCTTACGGTGTCGGAGAAGCCAGGCGAGACTGGGGGCGAGGGTTTCACGCGGACCGAGGGGCTGTGGTCATGGACACGTCCCCCAATTGGCCAACAGCGCCGCGAGGTCGAATCGTTCCACGACGCAGTCGCCGTGAGGTCTCCGGTACAACTCGGCGGGCAGGGAGCGGGGCACGTACCCGAGTTGGCGAGCAGGGCCAGGAGCTCGAGGACATCGACCATCCCATCGCCGCCGCCAGGTGCGAAGTCATCATGCAAGCGGCACCACCCGGGCGGATTCAGAAGCCTCGTGTCCGTGACGAACGCCATTATGTTGCGGCGAAAGTCGCCGCCCATTACTCTGAGAACCCAGGTATCACATGGGCTACCGACCGTTCACAATCCTGTGCGCCACGATCCTTGCCGCAGCCAATCCCCGTGCTAGCGCGCAGGAGGCGCCCGATCCGCCCCAGGCGGAGGATGAGGTTGAACTGACGCTCGATGATGTCGCCGGGCGCACGGATGCGGCGACGGGGGACGGTGAGCCGCGTTCGTTGCTCGACAAACTTGGCGAGAACCTTCGGATTAATGTCGACATCGTCTCTCGCGTTCAGACCACCAGTCGCCGTGGCGAGGCTGAGGCCCTTTTCGCGATCGGCCTCGACATGCACAAGGTATTCTCGGATGAAGAGGGCGACATCGGCACCGCCGTCCTTCAGCCGTATCTCATCCGAAAAGACAATTCGTACATGATGCCGACGAGAATGATCGAGACTGACCAGGATAATGGCTTCAGCATCGAGCTCCACGACTTCTACTTTAACTACACTAGGTGGGGTCGCGGTCGGACCAATATCAAGGTCGGGCACTTTGATGTACCGTTCGGAATCGAGCCGCTCGTGGACACCCACTTCACGCTGCGTCAGTATCTGCCGATGCACGATGCGGGGTTCAAGAAGGACTGGGGAGCGTCGCTCAATGGCGCGCTGCCCAACATCGACTACGAGGCGTCGGTGACGACCGGAACGGGCAAGGATCTGACCGGCCTGGGCAAGGATCCATATCTCTTTGCGGGGCGGATCGGCACCCCCTCCGACCAGAACACAGTTCTCGGGGTGTCGGCATTGTATGGCGAGGTCATCGATGATCACGGGGCGCACCGGGTCGATGAAGGGGATCCCCTCGGTAAGGTTCGCCAGCAACAAGATATTGTTCAGCGGTGGCGCGTTGGTTTGGACGGCACTCATTTGATTGACCAGTGGACGCTTCGCGGCGAGATCTCCGGCGGTGAAGACTTTGAACAAACTGTCGTCAACGCGGTCGGCGAGATTGAGTGGACGAGCAGCGACGAGATGTTCATTGCGTACCTGCAGGCCCGCTATAATGGTCAGGACGGCCATTTTGGCTGGGGCGACGATGTTCAATCTCGCTTGGGATTGAGGTGGCGATTGAACAGCACACTGACGTTCAGCGCGCAATGGGTTCACGAATTCGAGCACTTTGGCGAGCACGAGGGCGGATTGCACCTGCCCGAAGACACTTATTCAATTCAGCTTCGTGTAAGATTCTGAGCGAGGGAAGCGCATGATGGCATCAGGAAGAACATACGCATCGCTCGTGGCCGCAATGCTTCTGATTGGACTTTCCAACCAGGCATTTGGACAGGCCAACTGCGCGCTACGCAATCCGAATCGTCAGATCTATGAGATCTTTCCAGAGGCCACGAGCTATCGAACCGTGGAAGCGGAGGTTAATGCGGAGAACCGGCCCACACTGGAGAAGGCGATCGGAAGCCCACTCGCCCCGACTGACCTGGGAACGCACAGCGCCTATGTCGTCCTGAATGGCACGGTGCCGATCGGCTTCGTCCACGCACGCACCGAAATCGGATCCCGGGGCAGCATCGAACTGGTCTGGGCGATGGATATCGATCTGACCATCACCGATTTTAGGGTGCAGCGGTCGCGTGAGCGCCAAACCAATGCGATCAGGTCTGAATCGTTTCGCGGCGCGCTCGTCGGCCGGAATCTGATCGACTTGCGAGATCTGCTGACAAACGGCAACGATGATATCGATCTGGCCGCGCTAAAGGTTCCCACGAACGCGGCGGGAATCGCGCACTCGGTCGTGCTGTGCGCGCTGAAGACACGGGTGATCACTGAACATGCCTTTCGAGACTCCATTGCGCCTGCCCAGATGCTCGCGCATGTGCATCGGGAGTTCGCCGATGTCGGCAAGGTGACGAGGGTCAGGACGCCGTTCTCGAGCGACGTTCTGGAATCGATCCGACAGAAACTGGGTCGAGATCCGGACCAGGCGGATTTATCAACGATTGATGTTCTTCGGGTTCGGGGAGCGAACGACAGTGAGCTTGGCACCCTGGTTCGAGCCGATTGGAAAGCGCATCCCGAGAATCCCGAATGCTGGTGGGCCGTCCTGGGTGACGGCACCATGCGACGCGCGACGATCGCCGGCTGGAGATACGCGGCCGTGCGCCGGGAATTTCAGGGGTTTCAGGGACGGAAGCTCGATGCCATTGACGACGGCGATGAGACCGAATCGACGCCATCAGGCCGGCGTCTCGCCCGTGAGGTCCTGGCGATTGCCGCGGCAATCGGGGTCCCGGACTAATCCGAAGCCCGCTGCCTGACATTTGCGGATCAGGTCTCAAGGCACGTCCTGTACGATGAGAAAGTACGAGGATGGCGTCCGAGGAATCGGGTCTACGGCCAGAATCCCGCATGATGGATGACGCGGTCAATCAGGATGAGCACCACGCCGAGCCGGCTGATTCAATGTCGGAGCCGACGGCCGAGACACTCATGCCGCCGACGCCGATCCGGGGCATGCCCGAGAGAATTGGCCAATTCGCGCCCAAGCAGGTGCTCGGGACCGGCGGTATGGGGACCGTCTATCTCGCGGTGCAGGAGCATCCGAGGCGAACGGTGGCGCTGAAGGTGATGAAGAAGGGAATCGTCTCCACCTCGACGCTGAGGCGCTTCGAGTTCGAATCGCAGGTGCTGGCCCGACTGCGCCATCCGAATATCGCGCAGATCTTCGAGGCGGGCACGTTTGATGACGGTGAGGGAGCCGTGCCGTACTTTGCGATGGAGTACATCCCGAACGCAAAGCCCATTGCAGACCATGTTCGAGCCAGGGGCCTGGGCACCAACGGTATCCTTGAGATCTTCGTCAAGGTCTGTGATGCGATTCATCACGGCCATCAGAAGGGCGTCATTCATCGCGATCTCAAGCCCGACAACATCCTCGTGGACTCAAGTGGGGGGCCGAAGATCATCGACTTCGGGGTGGCGCGATCGACCCAATCCGATCTCGCGGTTACGACGCTTCAGACTGATATCGGTCAGCTTGTGGGCACCATTCAGTACATGAGCCCGGAGCAGTGCGACGCCGATCCGCATGATCTCGACATCCGCAGCGATGTCTATGCGCTTGGTGTCGTCTTGTACGAGCTGTTGTGCGGCAAGCTGCCTTACGACGTCTCAAAGGTCGCCATCTTCGAGGCGGCTCGGGTCATCAAGGAGGCTCAGCCGACGCGACCAAGCACGATCAACAGGACACTGCGGGGCGATCTCGAGGCGATCATGCTGAAGGCCCTCGAGAAGGACCGTGACCGACGCTATCAGTCAGCGACCGGGTTGGCCAAGGATCTCGAACGATACCTGCACAACGAACCGATCGAAGCCCGCTCGCCGAGCATGGTGTACCAGATCCGCATGTTCGCGCGCCGGAATCGCGCGGCCTTCGCGGCGGTCCTGGCGATCACTATCTCTATGGTCATCGCGACGGTCGTCAGCGTCACGTTTGGAATCCAGGCCGTCAAGCAACGGGACATCGCGGTCGAGGCCCGGGTCGAAGCTCATCAGGCGAAAGCGGAGTCGGATCGACAGCGTGATGCCGCCCTGGCCGCGGAAGCCCTCGCGGATAAACAGTCCTACATCGTCAACGTCGCCGCCGCCGCTGCCGCGCTGGAGAATGGAGCGATTAGGACCGCGAAGCGCCGGCTTAGCCGAGCACCGCAACGTTTGCGCAGTTGGGAATGGCAGTTCCTGTCGAACCTTGCTGATCAGAGTGTGGGGACGCTGATTGGACACGAGGATCGGATTATGTCGGTTGCGTTCAGCACAAACGGATCCTGGATCGTTTCGGGTTCGACCAATGGCGCGATCAAAGTATTCAATTCCGCTACGGGTGAGGAACCGGTCCGGTTCAGAGGTCACGACAGTCCGGTGTATGCCGTCGCGTGCAGTCCGAACGGTCAGCATTTTGCGTCGGCATCCGCGGATATGTCGATTCGCATCTGGAATATGCTGACCGGTGATGTGCTGGCCATTCTCGATGGTCACGAGGGCGTTGTGACGTCGCTGGCCTATAGCGCCGATGGCCGGATCCTTGTCTCCGGCTCCTCTGACGCGTCATTGCGAATCTGGGATCCAGAAGCGGGCGAAGAGCTGACCAGGATCGACGTCGAGGACACTTCCGTCGACTGCGTGGCGATCAGTCCCGACCGAACGCGTATCGCCTCCGGGTCCGATGACGGGTTGCTTCGCTTCTGGGACACCGCGACAGGTGAGCTGATTTCGGCATTGGACATCGACGGAGGCTTCATCAACTCCGTGCAATTCACCGCCGACGGATCAAGAGTAGCGTCGGCAACCGAAGACGGCATTGTGCGCCTTTGGAGCGCTCGAGACGGCTCAATGATCGCGCGGCTGGAGGGACATGCCGGCTTTGTCTCTGACGTCGCATTCAGTCCCGACGGCAAGTATCTCGTCTCCGGATCGGAAGACAACACGGTGCGGATCTGGGATCTGTCAACCGGCGAGCAGCGCATCAGGCTTCATGGCCACGAAAGCTTCGTCAACAGCGTTACGTTCAGTCCTGATGGACGACGAATTGCATCCGGCTCAGAGGATCGGACGATCAAACTCTGGGACGCGCATCTCTTCGATCGTGTTGATCAGCCGCCCGGCGCCGATTGGTCCTCAACCGCATCGAGGGTGGGCGCTATCGCCTTTAGCACTGATGGTGCCAGACTGGTCGGGGGGCGAAACGACGGAACGGTGTCCTTCTGGGACGCCCTGACCGGCAGGCTGCTGGGAACGATGGCCGCTCATCACGAGTCGATCCGTTCGATCGCAGTCAGTTCGAACGGATCTCTGGTGGCAACCGCATCGGACGACAACACGATCAGGATCTGGGACTCTGCAACCGTGCGAGCGCTGGGAACGCTCACCGGGCATACACGTCGCGTGACCAGCGTGGTCTTCCGCTCCGAGGATGCGCAACTTCTGTCCGGTTCCTGGGACGGGACGATCAGGGTCTGGAATCTCCAGTCCATGTCGGAGCACGACGTCTGGCAGATCAATGGAGGCTCCATCAATGCCGTGGCCCTGAGTCCCGATGGAACCCGGTTGGCCTGTGCATCATCCAACGGCGACGTTGTGATAGTTGACATGGATTCGGGTGAGCGAAGGTTCGTGCTTAGCGGCCACGATGGGCCTGTGAATTGCCTGGTGTACAGCTCGAATGGAGAGCGCCTCGTCTCAGGATCGTCGGATACCACGCTCCGACTGTGGGATGCAACCCGCGGCGAAGCGGTGGCGACACTTCGAGGTCATTCGCTTGGTATCACAGCATTGGGTTTCACGCCGGACGGATTGAGAATCATCTCCGGATCGCTCGACGCGACCATACGCATCTGGACCGCCGACACTGGCGAAGAAGTCGCCACGCTGCCGTGGCAGAATGTTGGCATCGATTGCATCGCGGTCAGCCCGGGCGGTCATCGAATCGCCTCCGGCTCGATCGACGGGTCGATTATCGTGCGGGACAGCATGCCGCGGATTCGCCGATACCAGCAGAGGGCCGATTCGCTGATAGTCGCCGGTTCGGCGAGACGTGTAATCGATCGCCACCTTCGGGATGGGTTGGAGGACGCGGAGATCGT
>JAPUKX010000093.1 GCA_027295435.1 Planctomycetota bacterium
GGCGCTCCGACCACTCTGCGGACCGGCAGCAGTACCTCACGACCTACGGAACTGTCAAGTCGCACCAGAAGATCAGCGACACCCAAGGCGGCTTCACCGGCATCCTGGATGACAGCGATCTCTTCGGCATCTCGGTGGGCTCGCTGGGTGATCTCGACGGCGACGGCGAGGGGCGACCTGGCCGTGGGGGCTTTTGGCGATGACGACGGGGGCAACACCCGAGGCGCAGTGTGGGTGCTGTTCCTCAACGCTGATGGAACCGTTAAGTCACACCAGAAGATCAGCGACACCCAAGGCGGCTTCACCGGCACGCTGGATAACGGCGATCTGTTCGGCACGTCGGTAGCCTCGCTGGGTGATCTCGATGGCGACGGCGTGGGCGACCTCGCCGTGGGGGCATACCGCGATAACGACGGGGGCAAGGACCTCGGTGGCGTCTGGGTGCTCTTTCTCAACGCGGATGGCACGGTCAAATCGCACCAGAAGATCAGCTCAACGCAGGGCGGTTTCACCGGTACGCTTGATGATGGGGATTGGTTCAGCTTCTCGCTGGCCTCCCTGGGTGATCTCGACGGCGACGGCGTGGGTGACCTGGCCGTGGGGGCATTCGGCGATGATGACGGCAGCCTTGGCCAATGTGAGGATCCCTTCGAATCATGCAACCATGGTGCGGTGTGGGTGCTCTTCCTCAACACTGACGGAACCGTCAAGTCCAACCAGAAGATCAGTGACACCGAAGGCGGCTTCACCGGCATCCTGGATAGTTGGGATGTCTTCGGCCGCTCCGTGGCGTCACTGGGTGATCTGGATGGCGATGGCATCGGCGACCTCGCCGTGGGGGCAACCGGCGATGACGACGGGGGCGGCACCCGCGGCGCGGTGTGGATCCTGTTCCTCGACGGCGGTGGCGCCTGCCCGTGGGACCTGGATGGCACCGGCGGCGTTGGAATCCTCGATCTGCTGGCGCTGCTTACCGAGTGGGGCACCGATCCCGGCGGGCCGCCCGACTTTGACGGGGATGGCACCGTTGGCATCCTCGACCTGCTCGCGTTGCTGGCCAACTGGGGCCCGTGCCCGTAAAGCGAGAGTCAAAAACCAAAAGTCAAAAAATCAAAAGCTGCGGTTCGAGGGTTGATGGGGGGTCGATGGGGAGAGGCGCCTTTTCTCCGCGCAGAGAAAGGATCCGCTTCGGTGGGGTGCAGTCTGCCGGCGCTACTGCAAGGTCTGGCGCATGAGGGTGGCCCGAGCTTCGCGAAGCTGCTCGGAGTTGAGGTCCGCGGCCACGTACGTCTGGAGATGGGCCGGCTGGACTTGCAGCAGCAGACGGTTGATCGCCGCGATATCCAGATCGGGCAGCCGGCCGAGATGAACGCCAAGGCGGAGACGGCTCAGCAGCTTCATCGCCTCCTCGGCTCCGAGCAGGCGAGCGCTTCGCAGCGTTCCCAGCGCCCGATGAATCCGGTCGTCCAGTAGAGTGGCGTTGTCTTCGACGAGCATCCGTCTGGCGTGCTGCTCATATTCGATGATTCGAGGCAGGACGCGCTGGTCAAACTCCCGCAGCAGGTCCTGTTCGCTGCTCCCGAGCGTGACCTGGTTGCTGATCTGGTAGAAGTCTCCGGCCGACTCTGAGCCTTCGCCGTAGTATCCCCGCACCGCTAGATGCAGATCCTTCGCCGCCCTGCGTACGCGATCGATCTCGGAGGTGAGCTTCAACGCGGGCAGGTGCATCATCACGGAGAGCCGAATCCCCGTGCCGAGGTTGGTCGGGCAGGCGGTGAGATACCCCCAGCGGGGCGAAAAGGCGTAGTCCACCTTGGCCTCGATCGCGTCGTCCACGACGTTGATGCGCTCGACGAGTTCGACGAGCCGCAGGCCGGGGGCGAGCAGCTGCATTCGCAGGTGGTCCTCCTCGTTGACCATGACGCTGAGCGTCTCGTCGCCGGAGACCGCCACCGCCCGGGGGATGTTCGCCTCGGCCAGGTTCTTGGAAATCAGGTGCCGCTCGACGAGAAGCTGGCGATCGCGAGCCGTGGCGTGATTCAGATCGACCCAGATCACTCCGTCGGCCAGGTTGCTGGAAAGCACGACCTGCCGGGCGATGTTGCAAAGCTCCTTACGCTGAGCCTCGTCGGCCCTGCCCACAAAGGGAAAGCGCGCAAGGTTGCGTGCCAGCCGGACGCGACAGCTCATCACCACATCGGTGTCGGGGCCATCGTCACTGAGCCAGGGACAGTGTGCAGCGAATTCCATGGTCATCTAGCTCTTGGATTGGTGCGGCTCGTTGTCGGGCTCTGCGACGGCCTTGGAACCCGGCGACTGTGGATCGAACCCTCGCAGCCGATCGCGGAGCTGGGCAGCCCGCTCGTACTGCTCATCCGCCACCGCCTCGTCCAGCTCCCGGACGAGTTGCCGAATCTGCAACTGGCGATCGTCGGACGCTCCGGCGCGACGAGGCGTCTTGCCCCGGTGACGATCCGCCCCGTTTTGGGCGCGTCGGATGAGCGGGGCGAGTTGCTCCTCAAACGCCTGATAGCAGTCGGGGCAGCCGAGGTTACCGGTCTGGCGGAACCGCCGGTAGGTCATGCCGCAGGTCGGGCAGGGCTTCTTCGCCATGGCCTTGCCCTTGCTGGTCTGGGAGATGACGAACTGTGTCAGCAGTTGGTTGATCGGCTGGTGGCTGGGCAGGGCCACCCCAGCCTCCTGCGCGTGCTCCTCACACAGGTGAATCTCGTTCTTCTGCCCGTTCTTGACGGTGACCTCGTGCACCACCGCCGGCTTGTCGCAATAGTCACACTTGAGTGGATTCATGGGTCAACCTGATCGTAGGTCTGCCGGGAAACTCCGGCCAGCGGGTCGCGAACACTTCGCCTGCTGAGGGGTCACTGAGCAACCCCTGCTCCCAGCCCCTACCGGAAGCGAAGCCGTCCGCCATGCAGAGAATCGACGGCTTTTATTCCTCGGCTCGATTCGCCGCAAAACTTTGGCGGCAACTTTCAGCGGGTCCTGCCACGACGGCATCGCGGATTGCGACCAGTTGGCGCAACAGATGGTCCATGGAATCCAGCGGAAGGCAGGTGGCCGCATCGGACATGGCCCGCTGCGGCTGGGGATGACATTCCACGAAGATCGCATGGACGCCTGCCGCCACGGCTGCCCGGGCCAACATCGCGGCGCGGTCCGGCCGGCCGGCGCTGCCACGCTCGTCGCCGCCGGGAAGCTGCGTTGAATGGGTCACGTCGAAGCAGACTGGACATCCCAAGTCCATCAGATCGCCCAGCCCCACAAAGTCGTTGACCAACCGGTGGTAGCCGAAGAACGTGCCGCGCTCCGTGAGCATGATTTGCCGGGGGCCGCCCTCGTTGAGTTTCTCAAGCACGTGCCGCATTTCCTTCGGCGAGATGAACTGGCCCTTCTTCACGTTCACCGGCTTGCCCGTGGCCGCACAAGCCATCAGTAGATCGGTCTGGCGGCACAAGAACGCTGGAACCTGAAGCAGATCGACCGCCTGGGCAACCTTCTCGGCCTGGCGCGGCTCGTGAACATCGGTGGTTACCGGAACGCCAAGCCGGCCGCGCAACCGTGCGAGCTCTTCCAACCCCGTCTCCAGCCCCGGGCCGCGCGGCGAAAGAATGCTGGATCGATTCGCTTTGTCGAAGCTCGCTTTGAAGACGAACCCCAGTCCATGCTCCGCACACATATCCCGCAACGTGATTCCGATCTGCTCGTTGGTCTGCGGCTGCTCCAGCACGCACGGCCCGGCGATAAGAAGCAGCGGGTGGCCTTGGCCGGCGGTGACGGGGCCGATGGTACACGTCGCGGGCATACATACAGCGTACGCTCCGGTCGACCAACGCGGCGGCTGCGCCGGCTCACCCCAAAAGCGCATGGACCGCCAACGACTGACCGATAGAGGCTCAGCAGTGGTTTTCGGTGAAACCGACACGCGGGAATGCCGAAAATGTAAGTGTGTGTCGGTATTGCACTTGTATCGACACATCCGCCGGAGATCCTCATGGCCCACATGCCGCGAGAACCCGAAGCATTCGGTGAGCACGTAGCCAGGATTCTCAAACGCCACTACCCCGCTCGGACCATCGAGCTCGTCGGCCCGTTGGATTTGATCCTCAGCGGCAAGCACCTTGGGCTGGAGAATCTGTACCGAATGGTTCTCCACGAGCCGGACCGTGGCGTGGAGATGGTGGAGACCTATCTCGAACGGCTCATCGAGGGTGATACGCTCAGTTGCATGCCTCTGCCGTTGTCGGTGGCCAAGCCGAGGATTATGCCCCGCATCCAGCCCCTGACGATCTTCGAGCACCTCGACCGGGAGCAGGTTGCCCATGTGCCGTTCGTCAATGACACGGTGGTCGTCTTCGTGCTCGACATGCCGCAGATGACCGTGAGCATCACGGTGGAGCAGATGTTGCGATGGGGTTTGCAGGTCGATGATCTGGATACGATTTCTCGGGAGAACCTCGACAGCTACGCGCCTGATTTGCAGATCCAGTTGGTGGATTCTTCGGAAGGCGGTCGGGCCGCGATCGTCTCGCAGCAGGATGGCTATGACGCGGCTCGCCTGCTGCTGGATTCGCTGCACGACCGACTGGCGCCGCAACTGCACGGCGATTTCTACGCGGCGGCCCCGGCACGCGATATGTTCCTCGCCATGTCCTGCGATCCCGAGGAGTTCGTCGAGCGTCTGCGCCACCGCGTGGAGCATGAATTCAAGCGCCTGCCCTATCCCATCACGGACGAGCTATTCGTGGTCACCCGCGACGGCGTCGCCGGCACCAAGGCGGCGTGAAAGGAAGGCTTGAGGCTTGGGCTTCGAGGGACGGTTCCGCGGGTAGGCTCGGTCGGCCGAAAGACGGCGCTTGTGGCTACGATGACGCCGTGAAGGTCCTGCTGATCGACAACTACGACTCGTTCACCTACAACCTCCTGCAGCGGATCGGCGAGCTTGATCCGTCGATTGATCTGCACGTGGTGCGAAACGACAAGATCTCAGTGGAGCAGGCCGAGGCGCTTGGGCCTTCGCATCTGCTGCTTTCGCCCGGGCCGTGTACGCCCAGGGAGACCGGGGTGTGCCCGGACTTGATCAGACATTTCCAGGGACGGATTCCGATTCTGGGTGTGTGCCTGGGTCATCAAGCCATTGCCGATGTGCACGCGATGACGGTGCGGCGCCACTCTGTGCTGATGCACGGCAAAACCTCACAGATTCACCACGATGGTCGCGACCTTTTTAAGGACCTGCCAAACCCCTTGGTCGCCACACGGTATCATTCGCTGATCGTTGATCGGGACACGATCGGCGATGACTTTGAGGTCAGCGCGTGGACCGAAGAGGATGAGGTGATGGGGCTACGCTGGGTTGGGCGAGCGGCGGGCGAGGCCCCGATGGACGGTGTGCAATTTCATCCGGAGAGTTTCCTGACGGTTGACGGGCCGGCGCTGCTGGCGAACTATCTTGGGCTGCCGAGGCCGCAGCGGGCGTCACTCGGAGGATTGTCGTGACGACAGCGACAGGGGTCCAAACCGATGCAATTGCCCGTGGCGTCGTACTCGAGCGTGGCGATGGTCTGCTAGTGCTGGCGGTCGCGGGCACCGAGTACAGAATGCATCTGGTTGCGACGACTCCTGCGGATGGGATGGTTACGCCCGTCGGCAAGCGGATCAAGGGCATCATTGAGGCCGAAGCCCTTCGCATGCACACCGCCCAGGCAGGCGGGCGGTTTGTCGAGCCGATGTGGGGCGCGCCGCGCATCGTGCAGGGCACGGTCCTGGCCGTTGATGAGCAGGCCGGCCGAGTGCTCCTTGACGTGTCGGTCCCCATGTGGGTGACCGTTGGTGACCGACAGAGCGCTTCGGACTTCCAGCCGGGCCAGATGGTGAACTTCTACGTCCGAAGCGGTGCGAGCTTCACGCCGATTGAGACATAACGACCGCTGAAGCCCACGGACTCGAGTCTGTGGGCTTCTGACGGAGCGCGACTTGTGACCAAAGTAACAGCGCAATACCAACGCCCCCTGATCATCAGCCATGACACGCAGCGATGCGGCGGTGATCGGGCTGCCCGCACGCCGCCGGGGCAGACGATCACCCGCAAATGGCCGGTGTTGCACTTCGGTTCGGCGCCGAGTATTGATCGCGATGCCTGGGAGCTGCGCGTATGGGGTCTGTGTGAGAACCCCTATACACTCAGCTTCGACGAGTTCATGCAGCTTCCTCAAGTCGATGTGAAGTGTGATATTCATTGTGTCACGCACTGGTCGCGGCTCGACAACATCTTCACCGGCGTGCAGACCAAGACGCTCATTGCCCTGGCCAAACCCAAACCCGAAGCGAGTTTCGTCTTGCAGCACGCCGCATCCGAGCCGGGCGGGGATTTTACCGTCAACGTGCCGCTCGAAGAATTCACGCAAGACGACTGCATCCTGGCTTACCTTCACGATGGCAACGAGCTTGCGGCTGAGCACGGCTACCCCGTGCGGGGAATTGTGCCTCGGCTCTACTTCTGGAAAGGCGCGAAGTGGATCACCGGTATTGAGCTTCGCGACACCGATGCCCCCGGATTCTGGGAGCAAAACGGATACCACATGCACGGCGACCCGTGGGCTGAAGAGCGCTTCGGCTGGTGAGTGATCCGTCAGCCTACAGCCGCTCTTGAAGCCGGGTCT
>JAPUKX010000094.1 GCA_027295435.1 Planctomycetota bacterium
TCCATCTTGTAAATGCTGACAGCCATGTGACAGAGACCATCAACAGGCGGCCGAACCGCGATTGGCTGCACGAGGTGGAGGAAGGCGCTGTCGCGCCGGATGGTTCGCTTGCGGTTATCGCAAGCCCACGTGGGATGGGGACGCGCGGGCCGGCTGTTCTTTGCATTTACGACGCCGACGGTGGCCCGATCCGGACCATACCTTTGATCGAGGAATCGACGTACGCTCGTGTCGCCTTCAACGGATCGACGGTCGTTACCGCCGACAATGGAGCGATATACCTATACGATGTTGATGGCCGAGCACCGAGAAAGTTTGTGCACTCGGCGGACGATGGCAAGGGAAGATTCTGGTGGTTGCCGTATATGTCACCCGATGGAACGGAGGTCTGGTTGCGCACCAGCGACTCAACGACGCTGTTGCGCTATAAGCTGCCGTAGCAGCCGTTTCACAATCGACCTTTCCCAGCATATAGATCGTCGAAGAGTTTGGAGGTTCGTGTCCTCAGTAAGCTGACTTTGACGGCAACGGCACCGTCGGCGCATCCGACCTCCTCGCCCTCCTCGCCAACTGGGGGCCGTGTCCGTAAGAAGAAGGCACTAGACACTGGGAAGAAGGCATCGCCAAATGATCCGCCAGCGTCGCCCGGCCCCTCGTCCGGGCCGCGGGCTTGCCAGGAGCCGCATTAAGCGGGCAACGACGGCTCATCCCGATCCCTCAGCGGCCCGATAAGGCATGAAAGGTGGCCATGACGCCGCTTTCGGTCGCTTTGGCCACCACACCCGCTCGCCCGACCCGGATCATAGGAACCACGATGATGACTACCGGCAAGTACCGACTTCTGACGCGCAGTGATTTCGATGGCTTCGTCTCCGCCGTCCTGCTGAAGGAAATGGACCTGATCGACGACGTCTCGTTCGTGCATCCCAAGGACGTGCAGGACGGCAAGGTTGAAGTCACCGATCGCCACATCCTGACCAACCTGCCCTATGCCCCGGCCTGCCACCTGTGCTTCGATCACCACGTCAGCGAGGAAATCCGCCACGATCTGCACCAGGCCGAGAATCATGTGCTCGACACGCATGCCGATTCCGCTGCCCGCGTTGTGTACGACTACTACGGCGGTGCTGAGACGTTCAAGCACGTCAACACGGAGATGCTCGATGCGGTGGACAAGGCCGACTCGGCCCGCTTCAGCTTGGAGGAGATCCTCAACCCCTCCGGCTGGGTCCTGCTGTCGTTCATCATGGATCCGAGAACCGGCCTCGGACGCTTCCGCGACTTCAACGTCTCCAACTACGAGATGATGATGCAGCTCATCAGCTTCTGCCGGGATCACACGATCCAGGAGATTCTCCAGTTGCCGGACGTGTGCGAGCGCATCGAGCTGTACAACGTCCACGGCAAGCAGATGATCGACCAGATCAAGCGGTGCTCGACGGTGCATGGCGATCTGGTCGTGCTCGATCTGAGGAACGAGGAGACGATCTACTGCGGCAACCGGTTCCTGATCTATGCCGTGTTCCCGCAGTGCAGGGTCTCGATCCACCTGATCTGGGGCCTCAAAAAGCAGAACACGGTCTTCGCCATCGGCAAGTCGATCCTGGACCGGACAAGCCCGATCGACATCGGCGATCTGGCGCTGCTCTACGGCGGGGGCGGCCATCTCGCCGCGGGTGCCTGCCAGGTGCCCAACGAGGACGCCGACTCGATCCTCGAAGAGCTGATCGCCCGCATCACGGTCGAGAACGCATCGAACGCCCATGAGGACGCCCCTCCGATGCCTCACGCCGCCTGATGCGGCGCCGATGCCTGAGCCAGGAGGTGGTTTGCGGAGTCGTTGAAGGCGCTGACCTGCAACGGCATCCGCAGCCGCCGCGCGCGACTGGCATCCATCACACGGTCTTCCCGCCCGACCTCGTCGGTGTGCCGGAGCACGGTCAGTGGCAGGTCCACGAGGCCGGCCTCGGCAACGTCGGCGCAACCGACCTCCTCGCCCTCCTCGCCAACTGGGGGCCGTGTCCGGGATGAAGAAGGCACGGGGCACTAGGCATTAGGCATTAGTGAAGATCGCATCGTGGCATCGAGGGATGAAGAACGGACGACCCGGTTCCTTGAACGCTGACCGCTACACCTTGATCCGCTTCCAGCCACCGTGGTAGAAGCGGGCGGCGAACAGTCCGCAGCGGATGACCAGCTCACCGCTCATGCCGAGCCAGATGCCGGTCAATCCCATTTCCAGATGTACGCCGAGCCACCACGCCGCCGGCAGGCGAATGCCGTAGCTCGAAGCGGAGGTGATCAGGAAGGTCCATCGCGTATCGCCGACGCCGCGCAGTGCTTGGCGAAACACCATCGTGATCGCAAAGAACACTTGCACAACCCCGGCAATGAAAAGCAGCGGCGGTACTTCTTTGAGATGCAATTCGTCGTCGCTGATAATTCTCGTTAGAAACTCGCCGCCGAACATAAATACCAGCCCCAGTAAACCCATCAGTACACTGGCGATGATGACGCACACCAGGATCGCGCGCTGGGCCATGGGCGCATTGCCTGCCCCGAGATATTGTCCTGCCAGCGCGCCGGCCGCGGTCCCCACCGCGAAACCGGGAAGGAAACTAAAGGCCTCCCAGCGAATCGCAATCAAGTGCGCCCCCTGCAATCCGCCCGCAGCGGTGCCGTTGGTGCTTGCGTTCACCGCGACCATACCGATGAATAGCAGCACAACGATATTCGCCGCCCACATCATGAAGCTATCAAAGAA
>JAPUKX010000095.1 GCA_027295435.1 Planctomycetota bacterium
GCCCGGAACCGCCACTGCCGTTCCTGGCGGGCCTGGCGCAGCTCGATTTCACTTCGCAACTCAGCCGGAGCCGGTCGATCGATGATCGGCTCGGCGTGGTAGCCGCGGTCTCGTACCGCGTCCACGATCGTCTCGGTGTGCCGATTTTCGCCGAGCACGGTGGCCAGCCCGTCGATGACGCTGACGCTGGCCGAGCGCACACCGGGCTTGGCTTCGATGGCCCCCTGCACGGCCGCGGCACAGCTCGCACAGTGCATGCCGGTGACCTTCAGTTGAAGCTCCCGGCGAGGCTTTTCGATGGTGGAGACCGGCATCAGGCAATCCTAGGCCATGATTCCCGAAGCATATCTTGCCGTTGGGGGCAACGAATCTGTCGGGGAAACTTGTCTATGCGGCTCGAGGGGACGATACTTATACGAGCCAACGTATGCGAGCCGATCCGTATTCCATCCGTGCGACAGGCCTGGCTGCCACCGCCACCACCCTGGTAGCGATGGTGGCGATGTCGGCGACGGTCTCCCGGGCCCCGACCCCGCGGGCATTGGACGCCCAGGTCCGCGCTACGCTGAGCGAGTCGCATGTGGCGCGGGTGGTCGCGGCGGCGGTTGCGGCCGCAGCCCGGGACCTGCTTGGTGGTGAGCGGTGCACCGCAGCCGTGGCCCTGTTGGAAGACTCTGCGGGGTACGGTGCTCATGCGATATGGTGCACCGTGACCACGCCCGCATGGCCGTTCGCGCCGCTTGTGCTTCTGGACGAACGGCTGCTGGATCTGCCGCCGCCGAGCTGCTGAATCGCGATTGCGTACGGTGTGGACCCAGCTCGCCGCCCCGGTGGCCGGCGGGCCGGTCCGTGTTCGATTCAGCTCTCCATTAGGCGATTCCACAGAGGTCAAACATGGGTTTTCCCGTTGTCTCAACGGTGCTGCGCACGGTGTTCGGTACCCGCAACGATCGCATGGTCAAGCGCTACCTGCGGGTCGTAGACGAGGTCAATACCTTCGAAGACCGGATCAGCCGGTTGACGGATGGGCAGCTTCGTGCCCAGACGGACGAATTTCGCAAGAAACTTCAAGACGGCGCCAAGCCGACCGACGTTATGCCGGAGGTCTTCGCCGTCGCTCGAGAAGCGATGGATCGAAACGTCGGCATACGCAACATCTTCGACCCGAAGCACGAATTCGATGCGTCGGTGCTTCCCGATGACGCCCGCAAGCTCTACGACGAGGTCCAAGCCCTGATTGAACAAACCAAGCCGGCGGAGCCGACGGGCGATTTCCTCGGATCACACGAGCCGGTGCCCGCGTGGCTGTTTGTCGATATCCCCGTGCGACTGTACGAGGCGGTGCGAACGTTGCACCCCGATTCGAAGCCGCCGTTTCGGGCTCGACCGTTTGATGTGCAAGTCGTCGGGGCCGTGGTCCTCTATGAAGGAAGGATCGCGGAGATGAAGACCGGCGAGGGCAAGACCATTGTCGCCCCGCTTGCGTGCTATCTAGCCGCGCTCCAAGGCAAGCAGGTGCACGTGGTCACCGTCAACGATTATCTGGTGCAGCGCGACCGCGACTGGACCTTCCCCTTTTTCCGGGCGCTGGGCTTGACCGTGGGGGCGATCCATCCGCAGCACATGCAGAGCCCGCAGAACAAGCAGCTCGCCTATGCGTGTGACGTGGTCTACGGCACCACCAGCGAGTTCGGCTTCGACTATCTGCGCGACAACATGAAGCTCAGCGTGCAGGATCAGGTGCAGCGGCGGCGCGACATCGCCATCGTGGACGAGGTCGACTCGATCCTCATCGATGAAGCCCGCACGCCGTTGATCATCTCCGGCTTGGCGCACGAGCACAGCCCGCGGTACGCGATGGCGGACCGGCTGGCAAGGCATCTGGTCGGGAAACAGGATGAGTGGACCGCGGCCGACGGGAAGGTGAAGTCTTGCCTGGTTGAGATTTCCGGGTTGGAAGGCGACATCCGCAACGCCCGCGACAAGTCGAAGATTCCTGCGCTGAGAGAACGGATGGAGCAGGCCAAGGCCCGGCTCCCCGACCTCGAAGCCGATCGTGACAAGCATGTTCAGTACTACGAAGTGGAGCTGGACAAGAAGAAGGCGACGCTCACGCACGACGGCATCGCCGAAGCTCAGAAGATCGCCGGCGTCGGGTCGTTCTACGTCGGCGACAACATCGACATCCCTCACCTGCTCGAACAGTCCATACGCGCCCTCACCGTCTACCAGCGCGACCGCGACTATGTTGTCTCGCCCGATGATCAAGGCCAACAGAGTGTCGTCATCGTCGATCAGAGCACCGGGCGGAAGATGATCGGCCGGCAATGGTCCGATGGATTGCACCAGGCGATCGAGTCCAAGGAAGGCGTGCCGATCAAGCAGGAAACGCAGACCATGGCCACGATCACGATTCAGAACTTCTTCAAGCTGTACGGCCGCCTCGCGGGCATGACCGGCACCGCCGACACCGAGGCGACCGAGTTCTACGAGATCTACAAGCTTGACGTGATCGCCATTCCCACGAATGTCCCTGTGATCCGCACCGATCACAACGATGTCGTGTTCCTCGCCGTCAAAGACAAATGGGACGCGATCGTCGATGAGATCAAGGCCTTCCACGATGTAGGCCGGCCGATACTCGTGGGAACCACCAGCGTGGAGAAGTCTGAAAAGATCAGCGAGATGCTGAAGCGGAAATACAACATCCAGCACGAGGTGCTCAACGCCAAGCAGCATGAGCGCGAGGCGGACATCATCGCCCACGCTGGTGAGCTGGGGGCGGTGATGATCGCGACCAACATGGCTGGGCGCGGCACCGACATCGTGCTCGGCCGCTTTACGCCCAAGCAGCTCATCGACCATTGGAAGCGCCGCGGCATATGCCCCAAGGACGTCACCCCCGACATGCCGCCTCAGCAGATCGTTGCCTCCGTCTACCGGTGCCTGGCCCCCAAGGAGCTGGACCTGGCCAAGGGCGAGGTCGAGTCGATGTCCGATGACGAGATCCGCCTGGCGCTGCTTCGCAACTGGGCGGTGGATCGGTGCTGGGTCAGCGAGAGCAAAGCGGCGTCGATGTCCCAGGAGCAATTGCTTCAAGAGCTGGACAAATCAGGGGGATCGCTGCTTCATCGGCTGAGCGTATTCCAAGACGTCGAGGACATGGGTGGTCTGCACGTGATCGCCACGGAGCGCCATGAGGCGCGGCGGATCGACAATCAGCTCCGGGGCCGCTGCGGCCGCCAAGGCGACAAGGGCTCCAGCCGCGTGTTCCTGAGCCTCGAAGACGATCTGATGAAGATGTTCGCCGGGCCCACCACCCTCAAGGTGCTCAGCAAGCTGGGCATGAAGGAAGGCGACGCCATCGAGCATCCGATGCTGACCAAGTCGGTCGTCCGCGCCCAGCGCAAGGTTGAAGAGCGAAACTTCCTCGTCCGCAAGAACATCCTTGAGTACGACGAGCCGATGGATGTGCAGCGCGGCGTCTTCTACTCCATCCGCCAGAACGTGCTGGCAGGTCGCAATGTCAAGCAACTGATCTTCCAGTACATCGACGAGGCGGTGCTGGATGCCGTGAACCGCTTCCTGGACAAGAACTACGGGGCCAACTGCATGGGTGAGTGGATCCATGAGAACCTCAACGTGGCGATCGATCCGATTCGTCTCCGCGGCAAAGACCGCCAGGACCTGCACGAGCTCGTCCGAATCGATGCGAAACAAGAGGCAGCCGTCGTCATTCGGGTCACGATCGGCGAGTACATGCCGGCTGATACCGATGCGGACTCATGGGATGTCAAGGGTCTCGCGGATTGGGGCAACGCCAACTTCCAGGCCGGTCTGAAGCCCAGCCGGTTGCGCGAGATCACCGCCGACGAGATCATCGTCCTTTTGGAGCAGGCGGCCGAGAAGCGCATCGACAACGCTGACCTCTCGCCGCTCGATCAATACCTCGTTGACAACTACGGCGAGAAGGAGCTGGCCGGATGGGCGAGCAGCAAGTTCAACGGCACGTTCAAGGCGGATGACTTCGTCGGGATTGAAGACCTCGACGATGTGGTCGAGAAATTGATGACCCGCGCCCGTGAAGCATATCAACGTCGCGAGCTCACCTATCCGATCGACTTCGCCCTAGACATGACCTCGGCCGTCATGTCGCAGGATCCGCAGCACGCGTTGCAGCAGTTCTGTACGTGGGTCAAGGCTAAGTATGAGCTGACCTGGAACCCGCAGGCGCTGCCTTCGGCCGATCCCGCCCAGCTGCGCGCTCTGCTCATTGCTGAGGCCGAGAAGTGGGACGAATCGCGAATCGCCGAACGGGCCGAACGGGCCGTGGCAGCCGGCAGCTCACCCGATGAGCTCGATGAGTGGTTCGAGCGCCACTGCAACGCGAAGCTGACCGAGGATGAGCGCAAGCGGGCGGAGGATGATCCCCAAACTGTGGCCGAGGAGAAGATTGCGTCCGTCCTTCGATCGGAGCTCACCCAGTTCGAGCGGTGGGTGCTGCTCCAGATACTCGATTCTGCCTGGAAGGATCACCTTTACTCGATGGACCAGATCAAGGAGTCGATTGGGTTCCGCTCGTTCAGCCAGCGGGACCCGCGCATCGAGTTCAAGCGCGAGGCGGGGCGGCTGTTCGAAGAGATGGGACAGTCGGTGCGTGACAAGGTGACGGACCTGATCTTCAAAGCCAGGCTAACGCCGCAGCCGCCGCCGGCAGCGGCGCCGGGGGTAGCGGTGCGTCCCGGACCCGGTGGGCCGGTGACGCGCCCGGCTCAGCCGGCGATTGCTGCGGCCGCTGCTGCGGCGACCGCGGCCGGGACCGCGACCCAGCGCCGCGATCTGGTGGCTGCCCAACGTGCCGGCACCGCCACCGCCACCGCTAGACCCAAGCGCCAGCCGGTCCGCCGGACCAGCCCGGCCATCGGGCGCAATGAGCCGTGCCCCTGCGGCTCCGGCAAGAAGTACAAACACTGCTGCGGCCGACGAACGTAAACGCCGAAAGGTCAACCGGTCAACAGCCGGGACGCTACGTGTCCCGAGACCGGCGAGCGTAGCCCGCTGGCTATTGTCCCTTCGCGCTGCGAACGTTCTCAACCGCGTTGAACGTTTCGGAGTTGCGGCGCTTTCTTCCCATCCACCGCCACACAAGTAGACCGGCCAGCGGAAGGATCAACAGCCACGACCGGCCGTGAATGAACCCCAGTTCATAGAGCGGCAGGGCGAGCAGCACCGCGGCCCCATACGCCATCACGTTTCGCCGCGACAACTGCATCGGCCGGCCCGGGCCTAGAAACAGCAACACGTACGCAGGAAAGATCAGACTGTAGAACGCGAGGAACCGCAGATATATCCCTTCGCCCGCAAGCCTCCCATCGCCGCCGGCCGTACTTGCAAACGAAAGCACCGCCAGCGCTATCAGAGCGAACATGATTGCCAAGTGTCTGAAGCGTTGATGGCTGCCCGGCGCCTGGCGAAGCTCTCGCAGGTGCGCCGCGATGGTGAAGGTCGATTGGCCGAGCACATATCCCATGACCAGCGCGGTCAGCGCTGATGCGAACGCATATGCACAGGTGAATAGCATCAGCACGCCAAAGCTCAGGCCGAAGATGGCGAATGAGTGACGGCTCGGCGACTCCCGTAGCGCGCGGTGGAACGTCGAATCCAGGTACGGGCAGAACAGGAAACCAAACACGATGGTCGGCGTCATCCAAGCGAGTTTGCCCGGATCGC
>JAPUKX010000096.1 GCA_027295435.1 Planctomycetota bacterium
AATCTCCGGATAGTCGCCCGGCCAAGCGCAGGTCACCCAGTTGGGCGTCTTATCAGTCTTCGAGCCGCCGGGACAGCCGGAGAAAGTGACGACGGTGTTCGTGCCGAGCTTGGGCGCAAGCTTCACCGCGGTCACGAACGCATCGTGATCGTGCTTGGCTCGCGCTCGATTTGGATGGACGGGGTTTCCGTGCACGGCCAGTGCGGACAGTTCGAGGCCATGTTCGTCCAGGGCGGCCTTGATCCGGGCCTGGGCCTTGCCTGAGGCGAGGACCTTGGCGGGGTCGAAAAACGGCCGGCCCGGATACCCGCCGACCGGCAGCTCAATCGCCTCGAGGCCGAGCTGTGCGCAGTAGGCCAACGCCTGGTCCAAACCCACGTCCGCAAACACCGCCGCCATTACGCCGAGCTTCATACGAAACCTCCGAGCAGGACCAAGCGAATGATGTCTTGGTGCATCGGGTGCAGTGGTGCAGCTTCGTCGAGGAGGCCCCCGGCAGCAAGCCCCGGCATTGACCTGCCCCCAGGTGCCTGAGGACAATCCCGCCATGGCCATCATCCGCCACGCCGCCGCGATCATCATTGCCATCGGCCTGTTGCCGGGCACAGGGACCCCTCGTATCGCCCCGACGCCCGATGATCCGCCGCGACGTGTCATCGTCCAGGTCAGCCGAAACCTCGAAGTCAGGGGCTTCGTCGAACTCGAAGACGATGACGTGATCGTCGTCCGCACGCTGGCCAACGAGCTTGAGAGCTTCCCGAAGTCTCGGCTGCTCAAGATTGTTCGTCTGGTGGAGCCGGAGCCCGGCCAGAGTGGCGTGGTCATCCTCAGCGACGGTCAGCAGCGGGAAGGCGTGATCATTGAGGACACCTTCGAACATGTGATCATTGAGATCAAGGGCTTTCGGACCAAGCTTGTCCGCGAGGCCGTGGACCATGTGATTCTGAAACCAACCTTCGCCCAGCGCTACGCCCAGTTCAAAGCAGCGCTGCGACCGCAGATGCCCGAACAACACCTCGACCTGTGCGCGTGGCTGATCAAGCAGCGCAAGTACGAGTTAGCCCGCGGAGAGCTTCTTGAATTGCTCCAGTACGCGCAACTACCTGAGGGTCATCGTCTGCTGACGATCGTCAACGCCCAGCTCGCACTTGGCCAGCCCCCGGGCCGGAGCGAGCCGGCGAAGGATACAGATGAGGCGGATGGCGATGTCGATGACCCTGAGCAAGGCGGTGCAGCCCCCGGCGACGCGCTGCCGACCCAGCTCATCAGCACCGCCGACGTCAACCTCATTCGTGTGTACGAGATCGACTTGCAGCGTCCCCCAAAGGTCGCCGTCAGCCGGGCGACGATCCGCAAGCTGATCGAGAACTACTCCACGAGCAAGCTGATGCCCGAATCGCCGGCTCAACGGACGGCGTTGTTCCAAGCCGAGCCGATGGAGATCGTGCAGCTCATGTTCGAACTGGGGGCAGTTGATCTCTACCCGGAAGTGAAGGTGCTCAACGAACCGTGGGGGCTCAACCATTTCCGCCGGCGCGTGCACAACACCTGGCTGATCAACACCTGTGCAACCAGCCGCTGTCATGGCGGCGCCGAGGGCGGACGGTTCTTTCTTCACCGCCGGCGGTACAAGGATGAACGCGTCCGATACACGAACCTGCTGATCCTGGACCGCCTGGAGCTTGACGGCGAATGGCCGCTGATCAACTACGACCAACCGGCGATGTCGTTGGTCATCCAGTACGGGCTGCCGCGCCACCTGGCCAGAAAGCCCCATCCGGACGTCCGCGGCTGGAAGCCGGTGTTCAGCCGCCCAAACCAGCGGCTGTTCCAAGACACGATCCGGTGGATAGAAGCGATGATGCAGCCACGGCCGGAGTATCGCATCGCCTATGATCCGCCCGGCCAGGGGCCCGTAGAGGACAAGGACCCCGTCCCGGCACCTGATCGCGGCTCAGGTTGAGCCTCGCGGGCCGGATGGGCAACGTCAAACACCGCTGCAACCGCGATCGGCCCGGCGTCGAACCGTATGCAGCAGCCCAGCAGCCACGATGCTGCTAAGCTGGGTTTGCAGCCCTTGTTTTTCGGACGGTGAGAAACTCGATGAACATAGCGCACCAATGCTTTGTCCTGCCGCTTTGCTGCCTGGCCACAACGATCATCCCCGCCCAATGCGAAGATGCTGACGCCAGGCGGCGGGATGAAGTCCAGGCCGTGATCACTTCGGCCAGCCGGGAGCTCCGGGAGGCGACCCCGATACCGCTCGACCCGGACGAAGAGCAGGCGGCGCAAACAAGGCAACAGCTGACCGCCCTCGTGGCAAGTCTTTCTGATACCAGTGGGTCCGAGCCCGGGCAAAAGGCCGCTGCGTCGCTGCTGGCCGCCGGCGCCCACCGCAGCCTTGCCGCAATCGCCCTGGCTCAGGCCGAGCGGATCGAGGCGGATCACCGCATGATCCGAACCAGCGTGCATGGAATGATGAACACGGCATCCAGGCTGGACGCTCTTGTACAGGGGTTGGAGGCGGTCAATGCCGACACGGAGCAGGCACAGCTCACAATTGACCGTGATGAGGCACAAGAGCAGCTTCACGAGAACAGCCAACAGATGGCGGACCTCGACGGCCCCATCGGCGAGCTGACCAAGAAGAACCGCGATGACCAGGCTGAGGTCGACCGGCTGCGTACCGAGGCCAATGGAATGCGGCGCGAAGCCACCGACCGCGGGCGGGCCGCCGGTTTCACGATGTATGAGCAGGCTGTACAACTCGGCCGGCAAGCCGACCGGATCGAGTACGAGATCGCCCTGCGCGAGATCGAGCTGCGCTACGAGCAGCAGCCGCAGCACAACGTTGCCCAGGCCAGAGCTGAGCATGCCCAGGCACAGATCGACGCGATCGATAATGCACAGTCGTCACTTGGCGACCTCGTGCAAACTTCCGCCCGCCAAGCGGAGACGACCCGCACCATGCTCGCCGAGTTCCGTAACGCGATCGGCGCCTCGATTCGCGAGCTCAACCAGACCGCCTCGGGGCCGTTGAAACAGTTGTACGACCGGGCAGCCACGCAACTCGAATCCGCTGTGGCCAAAGCCAACGCCGCGGCAAAGTCAGTGAAAGGCGACCGTGCCGACGCCGCACGCATCGAAGCGGCGCGCGCTCGCCCGAACCTGGGCCGCATGCACTGGTCAGTTGCCCAGGGACTAGACGACCACATCGCTCTACGGCAGCGGCTGGCTGGGGCCCCCAGCATCTTCGGCTCAGACTCCGGAGGCGCCGAATCGGTCGCGGAACTTGATGCGGCCCGCGAAGTCGCAATCGAGCAAGCCGAGGCTGCGTATACCGACGCGCTGGATATCCTTGGTTCTGCTTCCGGCCGAGGCACCCGCCGCGACGTAGAATCACTGCGCAACAGCATCGATCAGGCGCTGGCCTCCCTCTCGGGCGAGGAGGTGGATTGGTCGAGCGTTCGGGGGTCAGGGCAACTGACCGGCTCGGTGCCGACGCCCACGCGAACCTTCGCCACGCCCGAGGCGCTGCTCGCCTATCTATGGTCGCTCCAGTCATCGCCGACCGTGAATCTCGAAGACTTCCTTGGGCTGTACCACGCTGAGACGGCTGAGGGTCGGCGCATGCTTGGCCTCATGCAGGACCTCGATGCGCCCTCGGCCGAGCTTCAACGGGCGATGGTGGCCCGCTTCGGTCAAAGCGCCGTGCAGACCACGGAGAGCTCCGTGATGATCGCAGGCCTGTTTGCCGGATCGAAATGGCGGATCACCAACAAGACCGACGACCGCGCCACCATCAGCTCCAGCAGCCCCTTGGGAACCTTCGATATGCTGTCGCTTGTCCGCGTCAACGGTTCGTGGATGATCGATGCCGATGACATCGACGAAACTGACCGACAGGGCCTCGCCATGATGCAAGCCATGCTGCCGGCAATGAAGCAGGCCTATGCGGATCTCATCAAGCGTCTTCAGGCTGGGGAGTTCTCTTCGCCCGATGAACTCATTGCGGCGCAGATGGAAGCGATGATGCGCGCTATGGGCGGGCGCGACGGCATGCCCCTACCCAAAGGGTTCAAGCCACCAAGCAGATAGCCCGCACCCTGCCATCGTGGACAATGGTGCGGACGTGCATTTACCAGCGATCAGCTCATCATCAGTGCGTTCTACCACTACGGCCAAGGCTGAATCAGCCTCGTCACGGCGCTGACCCGACCATGACGGACCCCTCCTCCGAGCGACCGTTTACCCTGGTTTGGGGCTGGCTGTTTGCGGCCCACGGGGTCTATCAGATCATTGCCGCGATCGCCTTGGCCGGGCTGAGCTGGCTTCTGCCCGGCCTGCTTGAGAAGATCGCTTCTTCGGCAGTGATCGATCCCGCAGACGTGCCGGCGGCGGTCCAGCGACTCCTTGCGAATCGCGCGTGGCTTCCGTTGTGGGCCCTGCCGGGATTTGTTCTCGGCTTGTTGCTGGTGCTGAAGGTGCGATACCGCTGGCTTTGGATGCTGCTCGGTGTGGGGTCACTTCTTCTGCCTGCAATGCTGTTGGTCTACGCCTTCGTCGCGCTGATCGCACCGCTATACCAATACCGTCCGCTCTAATCGGCCAGCGGCGCAAGCGAGCGGATCGTCAACCCTCGGACGCCGAGGGGGCCTGTCGCTCGATGGGCTTTCGCAGCACGGCCTGGGCGGTCCGACGCACCAGATCATCCTCGCCAAGATCAGCCGCGATGGCTTCGACTCGTCGGGCCAACGCCGGATGGTTGGCTTTGGCCAACCAATTGCCGGCTGCGATGAGCGCGTTGCGCTTCATCATTGAGAGCTTCGCCCGCTTCATCGCCGAGCGAACAAACGCCTCGCGCCTGGCCTGCTCATCCCAACCCAGCACCTCCAGCAAGTCGAACCCGTCGCGCCGCGGGGCATACGCCGGCTGCACCGGGGCGCTGCGGCTGCGCTGCGTCGGCTGATTGTGCGGGCACACCTCCTGGCA
>JAPUKX010000097.1 GCA_027295435.1 Planctomycetota bacterium
AGTGGAGCGTACCGGGCTCGAACCGGTGACCTCTTGCTTGCAAAGCAAGCGCTCTCCCAAC
This sequence comes from Planctomycetota bacterium, assembly GCA_027295435.1. GTDB lineage: Bacteria > Planctomycetota > Phycisphaerae > Phycisphaerales > SM1A02 > JADFFQ01. Next base: position 62 of record JAPUKX010000097.1, read on the forward strand.
TGAGCTAACGCCCCGGCTAGCGCTGAGTATAGGCCACGGCGATGGCCGGTTTCACAGGGATCGCGGGGCCAAGACATCGATTCGCCGGGGATGGACCAGGTTCAGCCGCAGCCCGCCGTCATATGACTCCTCCCCGACGATGCCGATCAATTGGCCGAGCATGTCGGTGAGGCCAAGCCGCTCGTCCGGTTGCAGATATGCGATGGTTCGCCCGGTTGCCGGGTCGCGGAGGCGAAGCAGCAACGGCAAGCGATCGCCGTCGTAGATGATCGAGGCCTCGAGTCGTCCGGTGGCCACATAAGTACCGGCCACCTCCAGGACCTCGCGTGCGGTCTCGGCCTCCTCGGCGGTGAGCCGAGCCTGATCCCCAAGACGAGCGAGCTCCAGCTTGTGTTGCTGGATCTCCGACCACAGTTGTAGTTGACGGCCACGCACCTCGGAATACTCAGCAATTGAACGGTTGTTGCGGTGTTGCTGGGCGAGGTCGAGATACAATTGGCGAAGTGGGCCGACCTCTGCTGTCTCGATCGGCTCCGCCAGGAGTCGGTAATAGGCAGCCTCAAGATCATCCAACACGATCTTGGCCTGGCGCAGCTCGGCGGATTGCGAAGTATTTCTCGTTGGCGCGCTTCTGGCAGACCGCGTCTTGGGTGTTGCTCCTCTCGCCGATGGCAGGCGTGTCCACGTGTCCTGCGTTCCAGTCTGGCGTGCATTTGATCGTTCGCGACCAACCGGCGACTTAGTGCTCGGCCTGACCGCGACGACCTCATCGCCTTTTTGGGCTGGTTGTTTGGCCCGTCCGCTCTTGGCCAGCGGCGCTTCCCACGCGGCCGCCTCAGCCGGCGTCACCTGTCGCAAGTGAGTCAAGTTGATCCATCCCTCGGCGTCGGCTGGCAGAGAGACCTTGTATACGAGCTCGCCCTCGGTCTCCATTGTTCCCCGTACCCTCAGGGTTCGATCAGCCGCAACCTTGATGATCGGCTTCCAGCTCTTGTCCGGGTCATTTCCGGCATGGAGGTTTGGCGCAAACAGATCAGTCGGCTCAGTTGTCGAGCCGGTCCTGCCGTCGGCGCTGAGGCGTAAACGGCCGACCTGCGACTTTGGATATACGATGTATGCGAAGAAGTCACCAAAGGCAGGCCCCAGCGTAACGGCGCGTGCCCAACCGTTTTTCTCGCCGATGATCTTCACGAGATCGTTCTTGCCGACCTTGCCGAATGGATAGTATTTCACATCAGCACCGGCCCGTACATACACTTCATTGGCGGCTACGGCCGCGATGTAAGGGAACTCTCTGGCCGGTTGGGCGGTGGCGGCGGGGAGCGTCCGCCCAAGAGCATCGCCCGCGCCGAGGCGAATCTTCTTGGGTGGCGCGTCTTGATCCGACTCAGCAGCGACTAGGCAAGGTATGCCAAGCGTGGTGGTAAACGCGAAGACGACCGCCAATTTCCAGACGACGACGCGGTGCATCATTGCTGCAGACATCACAATCCTCCTTGCTTGAGTGGGCGACCCTATTCGTTATCGGCGAAATGACCCAACTTGCGAAGAATCAACCGCAGGGATTGTCTGCATTTTCCCAGAAGTCGCGCTTCCGGTAGGCTGCGGCCCATGCGACCTAGGTGCCCCTACTGCACATTGACTGTCGCCGGGGCCGCGTTGGCCTTGGTGGGGTGTTCTTCGCCGATCTGGGACGACGAGGGCGACTGGGTCCTCCGTCAACGCGTCGCCGAAGCCATCGAGAACGAGTTGGCCACGCTGCCTTCCGGCGGCGAACCGCTGGAAACCTCCCAGCCGCCCGGCGAGGTTGAGGCCGCCCTGGCCGAGCGACGCGCGGAGTTGGATGCCATCGGCGCCCCCATTGCGCTTCCACGAGGCATGCTCGACATGGGGCCTGACCTGACCGGCGGGAAGCAGAGAGAGGTTGCGACCAGCCTGCAGTCGGCGATTGTATCGGCGGTCGGCAATCATCTGGCCACCCAAATCGCCCGCCTGCAGCCGGCCATCAACCAGGCGGACGTGGTTGCGGCTGAAGCCGCCTTCGACGCCCTGTTCTTCAGCAACATTGACTTCACGAGGACCGACCAGCCGTCCACCGTACCCGTATTGATGGGGGTTCCGTTGGGAACGCCGTTCAATGCCAGTGAACGGTATCGGTTCGAGACCGGAGTGCGCACGCGGCTCACCAGCGGCGCCGTCGTGTCGCTGGCAACCGATCTGACGCGCTTCCGCAACCGCGTTGGGGGTTTCTCCCTGGCGCCCGATCCGGCCTACACCGGCGCTTTGCGATTGGGCGTGGCGCAGCCGCTGTTGCGAGGCTTCGGATCGGATGTGAACACCGCCTCGATTCGTCTGGCCCGCAACCTGAAGCGCCGTTCGGTCCAGCAGCTTCGTGCCGAGCTGCTGCAACTGTTGGCAGACGTCGAAAGCACCTATTGGGATCTCGCCTTCGCCTGGCATCACCTGGCGATTCAGCAGTGGCTCTTGGAGGTGGGCATCGAGGTGCGCGAGATCATGGACCGCCGGCGCGACTTCGACACGAAGCTCGCCCAATACTCCGATGCCGTGGCGCGCGTCGAACAGCGAAAGGCGAATATCATTCGAGCCCGTCGGTCGATCCGCGCCGCATCCGATGCAATGAAACTGCTCATCAACGACCCGCAACTGACGGTCGGTTCGGAAGCGGTCTTGGTGCCGCTTGAAGAGATGGTCGAGGTGCCGGTCCGGTACAACCTCCGTGAAACGATCATGGCGGCGGTCACGAATCGCCCGGAGATTCAGCAGGCCATTCTAGCCATTGACGATGCGACCATTCGCCAGACGTTGGCGGACAATTCCCGCCTGCCGCTGCTGAATCTGTCGGCGGAGATGGCATACTTCGGCCTCACCGAGTCGGCTGGCGACGTGTACGGTGAGCTGTTCGAGGGGAGTTTTGTCGATTACGTGCTGGGGCTGAAGTTTGAATGGCCGATCGGCAATCGTGCCGCCGAAGCCGGCTCTCGCCGGGCGAGGCTCCAACGATCGGCCGCCGTCATCGGCTATCAGCAGGTGGTGCAGAGCGTCGTCGTGGATGTCAAAGCCGCCTTGCGCGACGTCATTGCCAACTACGAGCTGATCCAGGCGTCGCGATCGTTTCGGGTGGCCCAGGCGGAGAACCTTCGAGCCCTGCTTGTGGAAGAAGAGACGCTTGCCGGACTCACCCCCGAGTTTCTGAATCTCAAGTTCCAACGCCAGGAAACGCTCGCGGCTGCTCAGCGCGAAGAAGTCCGGGCCCTGGCGAACTACAACAAGTCGGTCGCGGCGCTGTATCGCGCGATGGGCGTCAGCCTGGCGATGAACCGCATCGAGCTTGAGACCACGGACGACGAACCCAGCCCGGATCATTCACCGCCGAGTCGCCCAGAACGCCCAGGAGAACCAAGAGAATATGGGTTGCAGCCGTAGAGCCCCGCTGTACAACATCGCAGGCTGTCGTGTGTGACATTGAGCGCTTGCGTTGATATATATATCCCTTCCAGATCTCTTCGTCCTTTGCGCGTCAGCGGTGATGAATCATGGTGGCTTCCAGCTTTGGAACGAATGATGCCTCGTCTTGTCCGGCCCACTGACGAGGCGATCGCCCAGGCTGCCCGGCTGCTTCGTGAGGGTCAGATCGTGGCCTTCACCACCGAGACGGTCTACGGCCTCGGAGCTGACACCTTCAACGTCTCAGCAATCGAGAGGGTTTACCAACTCAAAGGCCGTCCGGCACGCAACCCTCTGATCGCGCACGTGCTCGACCCGGCCCAGGCCCGCCAGGTCGTGGCCCAATGGAACGAGCGGTGCCAGCGTTTGGCCGAGCGGTTCTGGCCGGGACCGCTGACGATTGTTCTGCCACGGGGCGCGCTGGTGCCCCCGGCCGCGACCGCCGGCTGGAGCACCATTGCCGTGCGGGCCCCCGCTCATCCGCTGGCAAGACGACTTCTGGGGGCTTTTGGTTCATCGATCTCCGCCCCGTCGGCCAACCGATGGGGATTTGTTTCGCCAACCACGGCCCGGCACGTCGCCGATGATTTCGCGGATGTTGACGACTTGGTGATCCTCGACGGCGGGCCGTGCGAGATCGGGATCGAATCGACCGTGGTGGATCTCTGCGGCGCCGTAGCCCGCGTGTTGCGGCCGGGCGCAGTGGCCATTGAACACCTTCGCCGTGTGCTGGGCAAGGTTGAGGCGCCCCAGATCACCACCCAGGCGGCGAGCCCCGGCACGTGGGCCAGGCATTACGCCCCGCGCACGCCCGCGGAATTGGTTGACGGTTCTTCACTTCGCAGCCGACTCGACGCGCTGGCTGCGCCCGTGGTTGTGCTGTGCTTCGATGCGGATGTCGTTGCGGCCCCGCATTGCTCGATCGTCATGCCGGGCTCAGCAAAGGTCTACGCCGCTCGCTTATACGATGCCCTGCGCCAAGCCGACGCGATGCACCTTGAGCAAATCATCATCGAAACCCCGCCTCAGAAGCAAGGCATCTGGCCGGCGATCCATGATCGCCTGCAACGCGCGACCCAAGGCAATGAGAAGCAGTGAGTGCGCCTCTGCCCACGCCACGAGGATTGCTCCCCCCGAGAATCTCACCTTTACGGCTATTGCCGGACCGGCGAACCCGCCGAATAGCCCGCCCAACGGATTCGTCGATTCATGCGACTTGGCGAAGCTGGCAGGAAATGGGGGTTGAACAAGGGATCTTATGGGTTGGGCTGGCCAGAAATCCTGCAGTATCCTCTTGGAATCCAGCAGAGTTGATGTATCATAAGCCACGGCGGGTTCCGGCAGGGCGGTTCACCCGCACCTCGTGCCCTGCGGCCGCCATCGCGGAGACCTCACGCAATGGGGCGTGGAGCGGAAAGGAAAGTTCAAAAATGAAGCGACGATATGTCTGTGCCAACGGCGGTGCCAGCTGGGCCGCGCTTGTCTCTCTGGGGATCATCTTCGCAGCGGTACTCAGTGCGTATGCCAATCGGGAGGTGTCCAAGCCGAATATGCCGCCGGACGGGGTGGCGGCGGGGATGCCTGCATCACGAGTAGTGGTTGCAGCTGCAAATGGCAGCGGGGGTGGCATCGCAGGATGCCCCGCCAGCAGCTGCGTGGGCGGCGACTGCACGCTGACCCAGAGTTTGGATACGGCGACCAACGGGGACAACCAGGTCGCCTGTGGTGTTGCAGGCGTGGGCACGACTGCTAACGGTTGGGCCCGCTGCTACAAC
>JAPUKX010000098.1 GCA_027295435.1 Planctomycetota bacterium
CAGGTTCGCCAGGCCTTCTACGGAGAAGAAGCGCAGCGGATTCAGCGCGGTCGCGACGACGTGCGCGTGATGGTCCGCTACCCGGCAGACGAACGCGCGTCGCTCGGCGATCTCGAGAACATGCGCGTGCGCACGCCCACCGGCGTCGAGGTGCCGTTCGATCAGGTGGCGGTCGTGGAGCCGGGCCGTGGGTATGCCACGATCACCCGTGTCGATCGGCGGCGCGCCATTAACGTCACGGCGGCTGTGGACACCGATGTCGTATCGGCGAATGACGTCAACAACGACCTCGAGGAACGTGTGCTTCCCGAACTCCTGGCCGAGCACCCCGGTGTGTACGTCACTTTCGAGGGATCGCAATCGGAGCAGCGCGACGCCATCGGCGGGCTGCAGCGCGGATTCATCCTGGCCATGGTCGCCGTCTTCATCCTGCTGGCCGTGCCGCTTAAGTCGTACGTCCAGCCCATCATCATCATGCTCGCGATCCCGTTCGGCCTCGTAGGGGCGTTCTGGGGCCACGTGATCATGGGGCTGAACCTGACCCTCATGTCGATGTTCGGCTTCGTGGCCCTGGCCGGCGTCGTCGTCAACGACAGCCTGATCATGGTGCACTTCATCAACCAGAGGCGACGGCACGGCGCCACGATCGACGCGGCCGCGCGCGAGGCGGGGGTCGCGCGTTTTCGGCCTATTCTGCTGACCTCGCTGACCACGTTTGCCGGGCTGTCGCCGATATTGCTCGAAAAGAGCATGCAGGCCAGATTCCTGGTCCCGATGGCGGCGTCGCTCGCCTTCGGGGTGCTGTTCGCCACCTTCGTCACGCTGATACTGGTGCCCGTCAGCTACCTGATGCTCGAGGACATCAAGAGGATTCCGGGCGCCCTGCGCCTGGCCATGTTCGGCGCGCCGCCGCGCGAACCCGAAGTGGGACCTGTCATGTGATGCTCACGGCCGTGGGCGCGACCACCGGCCAGTGAGACCGGTGATCAGCGGACGCTGGGCCCGGAGACCCGTGATAACGATCCCTGATTGTGTTTAGAGGTGGGGCTGGACCGGCCTGGACATGCCGAGACGGGCGAGGTGTGCCAGAAACCCCCATGGCTTCACCTGGGTGAGTGTATTTGGTCCGAAAATGCCGTGTTCCGGCGTTTGCCCTGTGCTGTCTCGAAAACAGTTGCTTGCGGGACGGGAGGACCGGTCCGCCTGCCGCCAGGGGTCCAGCCGCCCCCTTCGGTAAACACTAGGCCGTTACAGAGGACCTATCACGCCCGTCGCTCCTCTAGCCCTTATACTCCAACAGTTTGGCCCTCACTCCCGGCACCAGACTCGGCCCGTATGAGATCACCGCCCAGATTGGCGTGGGCGGGATGGGGGAGGTGTATCGGGCCACGGACACAACCCTCAATCGCCAGGTCGCCGTCAAGGTGCTGCCCGAGTCGCTGGCATCTGACGCCGAACGTATCGCCAGGTTCGAGCGAGAAGCGAAGACCCTCGCATCTCTGAACCACCCCAACATCGCCGCCATCTACGGCCTGGAGGAACCGCGAAGAGAGTCTGACGACCGAAAGCGGAACGGTCACCCATCATCCCAGAGCGGAACGCTCACGGGCATTGGCGCTTGCGCACGACCGAGACATAATTCGGGCGGAGCCTACGCATGACGATCCTCTGGTGGCACTGGGTAGTCTTCGGGTTGATTGTGGCCGCCGGTGAACTGGTGGCACCCGGTGGCTTCTACATCATCTTCATCGGGGTGGCGGCGATCGTCGTCGGGTTGCTAGCGAGTGTCGGGGTAATTGGGCCGCTTTGGATGCAGGTGTTGCTGTTTTCAATCCTGTCGGTCGGATCACTGTTAATCTTTCGCGGTCGCCTGCTTGCTTGGTTTCAGAAGGACTCAAGTGCCCCGGCGATTGACACGTTGGTCGGACAGGTCTGCCGGACGCTGGAGGAGTTCGGGCCCGGCGGTTCGGGCCAGGTAGAGCTTCGCGGCAGTTCGTGGGCTGCGCAGAACGAGTCTGGCATGGCCATTCGGCGTGATGCACGATGTCGAGTCGTGCGGGTTGATGGGCTGACGCTTCATGTCGAGCCCGAAGGGGGATACTCATGAGTGGCGAACTCATTGCGCTAGTCGTTCTGGCGGTTTTCATCCTGATCGTCATCTCGCAAACCGCCTTCGTCGTGCCCCAGCAGAGCGCCTTCGTTGTCGAGCGCCTCGGCAAGTTCCAGGAGACACTTGCTGCAGGGTTTCACGTCCTGGTACCGTTTCTCGACAGGGTTCGGTACCGCCATTCGCTGAAGGAGTCCGCTTTCGACATCGCGGAACAGGTCTGCATAACCCGAGACAACGTGCAGGTCGGCGTGGACGGGGTACTGTATCTGAAGGTGTTGAACGCGGAACGCGCATCGTACGGGATCACCGACTACCTCTTCGCCATTTCTCAGCTGGCCCAGACGACGCTGCGTAGCGAGATCGGGAAGATCATCCTCGACAAGACTTTCGAGGAACGCACGAGCATCAATCAACTGGTCGTGGCCGAGCTCGACAAAGCAACGGACGCGTGGGGCGTGAAGGTGCTGCGCTACGAGATCAAGAACATAACGCCGCCGACGGATGTACTGGCCGCCATGGAGAAACAGATGCGGGCCGAGCGCGAGAAGCGTGCCGTGATTCTGACCTCGGAAGGCGAGCGCGACGCTGCCATCAACAACGCTGAAGGGGACAAGCAAAAGACCATCAAGGAATCGGAGGCGCGCCGGCAGCAGCAGATCAACGAGGCGGAAGGTGAAGCCCAGGCGATTCTCGCCGTGGCAAAGGCGACCTCCGAGGGCATCCGTCAGGTAGCCGCGGCCATCAACGAACGCGGCGGCATTGAGGCGACTCAGTTGCGCGTCGCGGAACAGTACGTTGAACAGTTTGGCAATCTCGCGAAAAGCACGAACACCATGATTCTGCCGGCTAACGTCGCCGACGTCGCATCGATGGTGGCGACCGCGATGAAAGTGTTCCGTGAGGTGAAGTCGGCTCCCGGACCAGGCCAGTGATTCTCGT
>JAPUKX010000099.1 GCA_027295435.1 Planctomycetota bacterium
GATCGGGGTGTCGTAAAGAGGACTGTCGCACGCTGTCTGCCGGCTTCGCATCGAATTTCCGTCCGACGGAGTCGCTCACCTGCCGCAGCGTGGCGAGCGTTGTCGCGGCCTCCCGGCTGCGAAGCTGCCCGGGCGTCACGCGGGCCACCGCTTGCAGCAGAAGTCGCCGCAGCAGTCCGAAGTCCCACGCCAGCCGGCGATTCGCCACGTCCAGCAGCACCAGAGCCAGCGCCAACCACAGGATGGTTTGCCATGCGGGCAAGGCCGAGAGGCTGGGGGGCATGGCGCTGCGATCGAAGAGGTCCACCTTCGTCGGCTGGGAGATATCCAGCCGCCGCCCGCCGGTGATCTGGGCGATTTGCTCCAGCAGGGGGGTGTTTGAGTCGAACCGCCGGAACTCCGCCCGTGCCGCTTGAGTTGCGCCGCCGATGACCGGCGCCATTCGCCGGGTTCCTCGTCGTGGGCTCAGCGCGACGATGTAGCTGCCGGGCGCTGTTGCGTCTATGGACGTCTCGTATCGGCCGGGCGCGGTTTGGCGAAGCCGAACGGGCAGCGCGTCGCCGTGGGGGGTGTAGACCACGCCGTCCACCTCAAGATAATTGAGAAACCCTTTGTCCTTGGTTGCGGCCTCCAACGTGATGAGCAGGCGGCCATCCTTTATCACGGTGATCAGCTCGGTGTCCGGACTGGTTGCGGGTCGAGTGATGGTGCGAACAAGCTGGGCCCAGAACGTCGCGTACCCCGGCCAGTCGATCCATCGGCGGGACCAATTCCCATCGGCGTCGGATGTGAACGCCGCGACGCGCCCCAGCCCCGCCTGCCAGTGGGCGAGCAGCGGCTCGCCGTCGGGGTGCGTCATCTCGACCGTCACCGTTGGGTCACCGCGCCGAGCAGTGATGACTAGCCCGTCGAGGATCGGAGCCGAGCCCATCCCGATCGCCAGCGTTGAGCCGGTCGGTTGGACTATCGGAACGAAGGGAACTTCCTTCAGTAGCGGCTTGTTGATGACCTGCACCGAATCCACGAGCACACGCGGCAGTGTGCGGGGATTGCGGACGAGATAGAACTTGCCGCCGCCCAGCTCAGCAAGGCGTCGCAGCGTCTGCTCATCGGCGTTGTCTCCCACCGCAATGGTGGTGAGCTTGATGTTGCTCGCGGCCATGGCGTTGACGATGTCGTCGAGGTCCGTCGTGTGAGACCGGCCGTCGCTGAGGCAGACGACGAGCTTCTTCTGGGCGTTGACGTCGTTGAGCATCCGGTGCGCTTCGCGCAGCGCCGGGGCGAGGTTGGTTCCGCCTTCGGAGGTGATCCCGCGCACCTGCTGGGCGATCCGTTGCGGATCGTCGTTGCGCTGCAAGGGCACGTGAACCTTGGCGAAGAAATCGAAAGTCACGACGCCGACGAGACTTTCGCTGTGCAGCGATTCGATGGCCATGGCGGCGGCTTCATTGGCAATCTGCTGCTGGGTGGCACGTGCGCCTGCGACCTGCAGATTCATCGACCCGGACTTGTCCAACACCAGCACGAGGGCGGCGCTGGCCAGCTTGAGTTCCTTCGGCGGGTCGAGTTCCAACGGCAAGACCGCCTCAAGAGCCGTGCCGTTCCATCCGCCTGCACCGAAGCTCTGCTCGCCGCCGATCATGATCAATCCGCCCCCAAGATCATGGACGTAGCGGCTGATCAGTTCGTGCTGGCGGGTGCTCAACTCGTAGGCGGCGACGTTGTCGAGGATGATCAAGTCGTACCGTTGCAGTGAGAGCAGGTCTTCACCCAGCGCATCAGGCGGCTCAGCCCGGGCGGGAATACCAGCTTGCTGAAGCGTTCGGGCCAGGATGTTCGGCCGTTGGTTCGCACGGCGGTCGAGAACCAGAACCATGCCCCGGCTGGGGGTGGCCGTGAAGGTCTCGGCCCGGTTGTTGTCTAGAAGGATGTCGTCGCCGGGATCGTTCGGCTCGAAGACCGCCTCGAAGCGATTGATCGGAGTGCCGCCCAGCACCACGTGCGCCAGATGGACGGATTGGCCGGATGGAACCGAGATCGGCCGAGAGGTGCCTGCAAGTGCACCATTCAAATCGACCGGCTCACCTTCGTGCCGCAGGATGAGCCGGCCGTCGATCGGTTGCGTCGCGTTCAGCACGATTCGGAGGGTGACCGTTTGGCCGGGACGGGCAGTCGGGGGCGCCTCCACCCGGACCACCTGCACATCGCCGCTGAGGCTGTAGGTAATCGGGGCCACGTCGATGCGCACCACCCAGCGGGCGCCTTCGGCTGCTTTGGAATCAGCCAATGAGCCGGCGGCGGCCTGTCTTGCGGCCGCAATCGCATTGCCCTGCGTTTCATTGCCGTCGCTGACCAGCACGATCCGCTTGCCGGTATCAGCGGGGAACATCGCCAGGGCAAGCTGAATCGCATCAGCGATGTTCGTCCCTTCCAGCACACGCACATCCAGGTTGTCGTCGATGTAGGGTCCCTTGACGGGCACGGAAATGACGGTCGCCCGGCCGTCGAACACGATCAGCCCGAAGCGATCGTCGGGAGCCTTGGTCTGCGTGGCGAGGCGGAACCATTCCCGCAGGTGCTCCACGTTCGACCGCCACTGCGAATCGGCACCCCCCGACAGCTGCGCGAAGCGCTGCACCGACCCGCTGAGGTCCAGCACGCCGATCACCGTCAGGTTGTGGTGTTCGCGGACCGTTCGAGGCCCGGCGAGCATCACCACCAGCGCCATGATGACGGCTGTTCGCAGGAGCAGCACCGTGGTACGGCGGAGCCGATCCATCGTTGCCAGCCACCGCCATCCCAGCACGGCCAAGGGCACGCAAAGCAGCCCCAGCAGCAGCAGTTCAGGGTGATCGAAGCGCAGGTTCACGATCCGTCGTCGTCTTGGGGCGCGGCCGGGGTTCGCGGCGATTCCTTGGCAGCGGACTGTGCCGCCGCTCGATCGACGGTGTCTTTCAGCCGGCCGAAGTAGCGCTGAATGACGCTGTGGTACCGCGACGGCACGACCGAATCCTCCACAGCCTGTTCGGCCGCAGCCCGAGCCCGGCTCACCGGCGCCGCGGTGCGGCCGACTCGTTGAGGTTCGCCGGCGCGGGGTTCCTTGCTCAGCCACTGGGCGATGACGATGTCTGCCTCTGCCTCTGTACGGAGGTCGAGAATCTCTTCTTCGCGCGCCGGTCCGACGGCACGGTCCTCAGCGCGCCGCATGTCGCCTGGGCCGGGGCCGGGTTGATCCTCAAGGTTGCCCAGCCACTGTTGGGCGAGGCGCTGCCTTTGTTCCTCGGTGAGGGTGTCCGCGAGATTCCGTGCGGCCTGCCCGAACCGTTTGCTAGCGGTGCGGCGGTCATTGGCGGACCGTCGCGCACGCTCGAGTTGGCGAAGCGCATCGCCGACCGATTCTGGTCCATGATCCCGCAGGTCTTGCTCCTCTCGCTCGCCAGGTTGAATCACCGGGCGCTGCTGCGGCGCCGTTTCCGGCCGGCCAATCGAACGTGGCTCAGATTCCTCGCGCGCGCGCGCGGTTGCATCCGGTGACGGCTGCTGAGCCGGCTCAGCGGATGGCGGTTCACCGGTGCCGCGATGCTCTTGCTCGATGGCCTGTTGGTCCGGTTGATCGGCTGGCCCTTGGTCTATGCGATCCTCGCTTGCGGCCGGGTCGATCTGATCTGCGGCCTGCTCCAGGGCGTCGGCGACGGAGCGGGCACGCTCGTCGGCTTGCGATTGCGACTGCTGCTGCTCATTGCGGCGATGGACATCGTGGGCGAGCCGGCGAGCAATCTCTTCGTCGAGGTCGTGGTCCTGGAGTCTCTGCTCGATCTGCCCTTGGGGGCGTTGTTCGTCCAGCAGATCGCTGATGGCCTGCTCGTTGACATCCAGGTCGCGCATCGCCTCTCGAAGCGCTTGCTCTCGCTTGGCTGATTCCGCTTGCGCGGAGTCCTGCGATTCTTTGAGGTGCTCGCTGATTTGTCGCAGGTGCTCGGCGAGCTCTCGGCGAGTCGAAGGCGGCATCTGGTCGCGGCTTTCGATGAGTTGGTCGAACAGCTCAGCCGCTTCGCCGAACTCTCCCCGACGAAGTGCTTCGGTGAACTCCTCGGCCGACATCGGCGCATCGGGCGTGTCAATGCCCGCGAAGCGCCTCGCAACCGCGTCGGTGGCGTCGGAGCGACTCTGGGCCTCGTCGGCGAGCCGGGCCGCAAGCTCATCGAGCCGGGCCGCTGAATGGTCGCGGGCCTGCGCCAGTTCGGATTCGGAGGATGGCTCGTTGGCGAGTTGCTGTGCGAGGCGCTCCAGTGCATCCAGATCGTCGCGTGATTGCTCATCGAGGGTCTCATCGCCCAGATCAGCAACTGCGTCGCCGATAGCCTGAACGATTCGCCGTCGCTGCTGATCCAGTTCTGCCGCGCCTATGGGAGGTTGGGTATGGTTCGCCCATGCGAAGGTGGGTAGATAGGAAATCCCCAGCCCAAGCGATGCAGCCATCACGGCGGCGACGGCCCAGATGCGGGTGATGCGGATCGGCGTGGCGGTCTTAAGGTCAATTGAGTCAGCCAGACGTTGGGCGTCTTGGCGGACCAGGGCCGCAAAGTCATCATCCGGAACCTGCCCGGTTCGGATCACCTCCGCAGTGCCCAGCCGATCGCGCAGCCCAAGCTGCCGATCAAGCCGCACCGCCAGGTCAAAGGCGCTGGGGCGGCGCAGCAGCGCATGGATCGCGCCAACGAGCAGCCCGACGCCGGCCAGGACTCCAAAGACCTCCAACCGCACACCGAAACCGATCACCCGGTCGAGCACGAGCGCGCCGAGCCCGATCCCGGCCCCGACAGCCAACCCGGCCCCGGCCTGGCGGACCGCCCGGTCGGCCACAACTCGCCGTCGGGCTCGTCGGAGGATGTGCTCAATTGCAGTCATGGTCATCCGGGAGGAATGTACATTCTGTGAGGATTGCAGCCTCCAAGGCGATTCGGGCGGAGGAGTGGACGACTGTATCAATGATATGGGTCGAAACGCCCTGGCCGGTGGTTCGCCCCACGCTGAGAAAAAACAGGCCGCGGAACAGGAGACGAACCCCGGCGTCGGACCATGTATATCCAGGGGACACTGCCTGTAGGTTCTAACGGAGAATTGCTATGCGACATTGCTGGATTCCGCTGACCGTTGGGTTGATTTCAAGCAGCGCCCATGCGGCGGGCCTGCTTGCCCCGAAGGATCAAACGCTGCCGCCGCTTCGAGTCACCGATCACCTGGTGGACGTGGAGATTCACGATCAGGTGGCCCTGACATCGGTGACCCAGACCTTTCATAACCACACGAACCGGCGATTGGAAGCTACATACCTGTTTCCGCTGCCGGAACACGCGGACCTGACCAATTTCCAGATGACCATCAACGGCAAGTTTGTCGAGGGCGAGGTGCTGCCTGCGGACAAGGCACGGGAGATCTATGAATCGATCGTCCGGCGAACCAAGGACCCCGGGCTGATCGAGTTTATCGGTCGCCGGCTGCTGCAAATGCGAGTGTTCCCGATCGAGCCGGGCAGCGACACCACGATCAAGCTGAAGTACCAGCAGGTCGTTCGCCCGATCAGCGGGATGCACGGGTATCACTATCCCCTGCGAACCCGCAAGACGGCCGGGCAGGCGTATGGCATGGTGCGGTTCAGTGTTTCGCTTCACACCACGGCTCCGCTGAAGAACATCTGGTCGCCCAGCCACTCGGTGGAGATCGTCCGCGAAGGCGAGAACGCTGCGAAGATCGGCTACGAAGCGTCCGGCGGCAGCCTCGAAGACGATTTCCTGCTGCTGTACGACACTGATTCGAGCGATCTCGGCCTGTCGGTGGTCACTTACCAGCCCGATCAATCCAAGCCCGGGCACTTTGTGCTGATGCTCACGCCCAAGCAGCTTTGGCCGAAGTCCGCCTATCAGCCGCAGGACGTGGTGTTCGTGATCGACACCAGCGGGTCGATGGCCGGCGAGAAGATACAACAGGCCCGCCGGGCCCTTCAGTTCTGTATTGACAAGCTCGATGAGGGCGACCGATTCAGCGTGGTGCGATTTTCCACCGGCTACGACGTGCTGTTTGAGGAGCTTGTCCCGGCCGCGAAGGAGAAACGGGCCGAGGCTCAGAACTGGATCGAGCAGTTCGGGGCAGCCGGCGGAACCAACATCGCCGACACGCTCCAACACGTGCTTACCATGCGGCCGAAAGCCCAAGACGCTTCGGTGGCTCGGCCGTTTGTCGTCGTGTTCCTCACCGACGGGAGAGGCAACCGCCAACCCGATGAGATCATGACGATCCTCGCGCAGGCTCCGGCGGCGAGGGTGGGGCTGCGGATATTTCCATTCGGCGTGGGCCACGATGTCAATACGATCCTGCTGGATCGGCTGGCCAACGAGTTCACCGGCCGGCCGACCTACGTCCAGCCGGGCGAAAACCTGGAGCTGGTGCTGGGCGACTTCTTTTCGGTTGTCAGCCAACCGGTGCTGACGAATCTCCGTTTGGCATTGCCGGCGGTCGGCGTCACCGAGCGATTCCCCGCCACACTCGGCGACTTGTATCACGGCCAGCAGCTCATCATCGCCGGCCAGTTCACGACGCCGGTCACCGGGCCGGTGAAGCTGATGGCGACGCGAAACGGGAAGGAGATTGAGTACGCCTGGCCGAGCGTTGCGTTTGCCAGCACCGCCGAAGCGACCTACGTGCCGGCGGTGTGGGCCGGGCGGAAGATCTCATACCTGATCGATCAGATCCGGACTCACGGTGAATCGCAGGAGATGATCGCCGAGATCGTCGCGCTGAGTCAGCAATATGGCATCCAGACGCCGTACACGAGCTGGCTGGTGGTTCCCGAACGGCAGGAGCTCCTGGCCGACCGCCGGCCGGCGCCTGGTATGCCGAGTCTTCCACCCGGGCCCGCTAGCCGAGCGATCCAGGGCCAGCGCCTCCGAGGACTAGGCGTCGTGATTCGTGAAGGTGACGGCGGCGGCTTCGGCGGGGGTCCTGGCCGTGGCGGAGGTGGCTTCGGTGACAGCGACGGTCAGCTTGATGTTTGGTTTGCGACCGAGGCGGTTCGCGCGGACGTCGGCGAAGCGGCCAACATCATCGCCCGCAAGAACGCCCAGCTGAAGCAGCTGCGCAGCCGCGATGACGATCGGCTCGATCTGAACCGGCTCCCTGTCCAGCAGTTCAACAACCGGTGGTACCACCAGATCGGCCAGTTCCTGGTCGATGAAGATGTGGACGAAGAGACCGAGATCATCATCGTCCGCTTCGGATCGGAGGCGTACTTCGAGCTGGCCAATGGGCGGGCGGATCTGCGGCTGGTGTTGGCGGCGAGCCGAAACGCAGTGGTGCAGGTCAATGCGACCCAGGCCGTGCTTATCGCCGACGAGAAAGGAATTGAGCAGTTTTCTGCCGATCAGCGGAAACAATTCGCCCTGTTGCTGCGTTAGGTATGGTGACCGCTTGCTCGTTTCGCATTGATCCTTCTCCTCTTCCCCCACACGGCCTGACCGGGCATCATACCCGATCAGGCTGTTTTCTGCACACAGCGCCTTGCGCAAAGAAAAAGCCCGCGTTCGAGCGAGGCGGGCTTGATGGTTCCAATGCAGTGCGGGTCGGTCGTGTCGGATTCATTGGACGATGATCGGCCCGATCCAGGCCATGGAGTCCGCAGACGGCGCCGGCTGATCCGCATCGGACTCGGTGTCAACATCTTCCAGCAGCTCACCGAACGGATCGTCGATTGCGGCGTCGTTGGTCTGCAGCTCGTACCTCGCCTTCTCTTCATAACTGTGGCGGATGCCCTGCTGCGCCAGCGTGACCAGCTGCGCTTCCTGGATCGTTCGAAGCTGGGCGAGTTTGGATTCGAGTTGTTTGAGGTTGCCGATCTTGCCCCAGCGATCGTAGCTGTCGAGCGTGGCCTGGAGCTGCTCGGTCATCTCAATCAGCCGCTGGTTGCGCTGGATCGTGTCGATCTGTCGGTCGAGCTGCCACGTCTGTGTTTGAAAGGTCGCGTATTCGTCGCCAAGGGTGTTGAGAATCTCCACCAGCCGGGCCTTTTGCTGCCCAAGCACGCTGAGCTGCTGCCGATTGCACGCCAGACGATCCTGGTATGTGATTCTGACGTGATTGATGCGGCGGGCCTCGGTGTAGGCCTGGTGGATGTCGAAGCGAACACCTTCGAAGCGGATGGCGACCAGCCGGGCGGTGGCCTCGCCCTGCACGTCTTCGGCGCGGGTGATTAGGGTCTTCAGCTCGGCCAGGTCGTCCGCGGTCATGGCGACGACCCGCTGCGATACCTCGCAATCGCGCTTGAACTGGGCGATCTGGTGCTCGACCTCGGCGACCTCGCCGCGCACGGTGGCGATCCGCGTGGGATACTCATCAGCGAGCTCCTGAAGCTGCTGCCGCAAGACGACTGGATTGTCCACGGCCCGATCGATCACCGATTGAGCCCCGGCGCGAACGTGGGCCAGACCCGCCTTCACGTGGTGCGGAAACAGTAGCGTGGCCCCGCCGAGGGCCAGGGCGCTGATCAGCCCCCATCTCAAGATGCAACGTGAAAAGCAATGCATGGTTGTGTCCTTTCAGATTCCAGCCTCGCGGCCGTTGGGGTGCCAGGGGTGTCGGGCTCAGGTGTCCCGTCGATGTCATTGGGAGTCTGTGGGCCGGGCTTTCAGGCGAGGCGCTCTCCTTTTTTCACACTTCGGGCCGATCGGCGCTCGACAGGCTTGTCGGGGCGGCGCGATTTCCCCAAAAGGCGACCTGGCGGGCCGAAAACACTCTTGGCGTCCGGAAATGGCTGGGTTGGGACCTCTCCGGAGCGCTTGGCGGCCGTAGACTTGGGTGCGAATCGCCTCAGGATTTGCCCGCAGATTTGCCGGTGGGCTGAAAGGAAAGCACCAGGCGACCCAAGAAACCAGGGAGGTGATGAATACGCTCACAACGTCATTTGTCAAGCGGCTACGGGACCGCGATGACGCCGCGTGGTTCGAGCTGTGGGAGGTCTTCGGTCCGGTGCTGCGAGTACAGCTGTCAAAGTGGGGCCGCGGACGCATCGGGGTCGAGACGGTTCGCGACCTGACCCAGGAAACGCTCGCGGCGCTCTCGGACTCGATTGACCGCTACGACCCGACCCGTGGCGCGAGGTTCAGCACGTGGTTGCTGGCGATCGCCAAGCACGCACTGGGCGATGAGATCGATCGGCGCATGGCCCTGAAGCGAGGGGCCGGCCGCAAGGCAATAGCCTTCGACGAGCGTTACATGGCCAAGGCTTCCGGCATCGACGCTGATCGCGTGTACGAGCAGAATGTCTTTCGAGCCAAGGTTTACGCGGCCATCCGCAAGACCGAGCCCGAGGTGGATTTTCTGCAATTTCAGGTCTATCGCATGCGTGTGTTCGACGGGCAATCAGGCAAACAGGTCGCCGAACAATTGGGGGTCAGTGAACCGACGGTCAGCCGGCATCTTCAGCGCGTGCGCGACCTGCTTCGCCGGCGGCTGGCCGAGACGATCGCGACCTATAGTTTCACTAAGGAGGAGCAGCGCGAGGTGCAGCGAGCCGGCCTCAGCGATGACGACTTGATGTTCGACGACGCCTTGGGGGAGATCTACCACCAACAATCGCGGCTGATCCTCGAGGATGAGGCGGCCGCGTCACAAGCGTTCTAGCATCCTCCGCCCGTAAAGGCCCCCTTGACGTGCTGACAGCTCGGGAGGCTCAGGAGATCGCACCATGACGTACGGCATTCTTTCCATATTAGTGTTCTGCTTTGTCATCGTGGTGGTGATCCTGGCGGTCCTCTTCCTCATAGTGCCACTGCTGCGCGGTATTGGTTGGTTGATCGGCGGGTTCTTCAAGAGCCTCGGTTGGCTGATTGGGCATGTCTTCGAGTTCATCAGCGGCATGTTGAGGGACACTGTGCGATTCGTCGGGGCGCTGATCGCGGGGGTTGTGCTCCTTCCGGTGATGCTGCTGAACGTCGTCATCGGCCGATGGTCCGCCGCAGGTCATTTCGGCCGGTCGATGAAGCGGGAGTGCAGCGTGGCCGGGGTGTGCCTGTATCGCGTCGTGCTGCAACGGCCGTTGCGGTTCCTTTTGTTGGGCGGCCTACTGGAGGGGCTCGAGCAGCGCGTGGACGAGGCGGTACTCGCTATGCCGCCCGCCGACCAGCCTACTCGTCGCGCGTGGCGCAGCGGACAGTTTGACGGCTACACCATCGTTGGGTCGCTGCCCAGCGGCGGATCCGGCGCCAAGCTCTACATTGCCGAGCCCCAGCCCCACAAACGCGCTGGGCACCGTGACTTCCCCAAGCGCGTGGTGATCAAGTACTTTACCCTCAGCGACGGGTCCACTCTGCCGCAGATCGTGCGCGAGTCGCGGGCGTTGGAGGCGGCAAAGCAGCTTGGGCTCGTGCTCGAGCACGGCATGGACGAGCATCGCTTCTTCTACGTGATGCCGTACCATCACGGCGACCACCTGGGCATCATCACCCGCCAGCTTCACGGCGAATCGGACGGTCAGGGTCTGGGCCGGGGCCAACTGGCTGAGGTTATCAGTTACATCGAGGATCTCCTGGGCACGTTGTCGCGATACCACCGGGGCGGCTTATGGCACAAGGACGTCAAGCCGGAGAACCTCATCGTCCATGACGGGCGGGTGCACCTCGTCGATTTAGGGCTGGTCACGCCGCTTCGATCGGCCATGACCCTCACGACGCACGGCACGGAGTACTTCCGCGATCCGGAGATGGTGCGCATGGCGATTCGAGGCGTGAAGGTGCACCAGGTGGATGGAGCGAAGTTCGACATCTATGCGGTCGGTGCGGTGCTGTACTTCATAATTGAAGGCACCTTTCCAGCCCATGGCGGGCTGAGCACCTTTGACAAGAAGAGCCCCGAGGCGTTGCGGTGGATTATTCGCCGGGCCATGGCCGATTACAACAAGCGCTACGAGACGACCGAGCAAGTGCTCGCTGATCTTGAGATCGTTCGCGCCGCGGCCGATCCGTTCGCGGTGAAGCCAGCCGAGCTGCCGTCGATGCGCGGCCCAGGGGAGGTGGCGGCCCAGGACTTCGAGTCTGAACGGGCTGATGACCCTCAGGCGCAAGTCGTCGCCTCCGCCGGATCGCCGAAGCCCCCCTCCGATGAGCAGCGGGTCAAAATATGGGGCGCCTATGTGGGACCGGAAGGCGTTAAAGCGGGTCGTGTCACGGTGGATGACCAGGGCGTTGGGGTCGGCGCACAGCCCCCGCCACCGCCGGCCGCCGCAGGTCGTCGACCCAAGCTTCGTGTCACCAACTGGTGGACCGGGGCCTATCAGGCCCAGGATCGCAGAATCGCTGCGGACGCCGCTGCCGCTGCCGCTGCCGCGGCTGCTGCCGGGCCGGCCTTGGGGAGGGCTGCCCGCGAATTCCGTGGCCAGGCCGAAGTACTGCGCCGCCGAGTGCGCAACCAGGCAGTCGGCGCCCGGCGGGCTGCTCGGGAGCAGATCAAGACGGCACGGGCGCGAGCCCGCGAAATGCACCGCGCCGCCCGCAACCATCGTCGCCAAGCCCTGGACCAGCGACAGCCGTCACCCATGCTCGCGTTCCTGGCGGTTGCGGTTTTGTTGGCTGGCGCTTTCCTGCTCCTGCCTTTGACTACCGAGCGTTCGGGTCGGGCAGAGGCCCAAGAGCTCGCGCGTCTGGCGGAGGCCGTGGCTGCGGCTCGCGCGCACACGAGTGGTCGGGGTTTGTCGCTCCTACTGGTCAACGATCATCCAGCCGCGACCGATCCCCTGGTGCAGGCGAAAGTGAATAAGATTGTGCAGGAGCATCACGACCAGGGATGGGTTGTCCTCGTCGACAACCGGGATGCCGAGGTCGCGGTTCGCAAGTCTCTTCCAGCGGGGATGGTCGATCCTGGTGAGCCGATGCCGCCGTTGTTGATAAAGACGCTTCTGCGGTACAACCTTGCCGGTATCCTTCGCATCTCATCGAGCCCGGGCGGAGGCGAGTCACCCGAGCCTTACGTCACTCGGATCGTCGTGGGGCCGTCGGTGGACCCCATGTCGCCGCAGCCGGACGTTCCGACAGATGACAATGTCGATGAGCAGGTTCCCGATTCCGAGGACCGCTGAGCAAGTCTGGCTGGTCATCCTGATGAATCCTGCGGGTATGCGCCCGCGGGTACCGACCTATTCCGAAACCGGCCAAGCGATTGCGACGTGTTCTAATCTTCGTTCTGCAGACGATCGGCACGCAGCGGCGGTAACGCGCGCAATCGCATCGTGTCCTTGTCCGGCACAATGTCAACGCTCCAGCGCATCGGGCCGAATGTGTAGCGGTCTAGGTCGAGCAGCGCGTGCTCGGCGTCCGCTTGCTCGGGCTCGGTGGCACGGGCGATGACTACATTCCGCATCTCGAACTGGAAGGTGTCGGTCTCGGGGTTGACGACCACCTTGGCGGTCTTTGCGGCAATGT